>JAOZQY010000364.1 GCA_029931975.1 Bacteroidales bacterium
AGCCTGTCGAGTTCCGGAGTTTTGTAAGAGCTTCCGCCGTTGGCACCAATGCACTCATAACCCAGGTCATCGGCCATGATCAGAATAATATTTGGCTGTTCCGGCACCTTTGTGCCTGTTGTCATGTTGCATGCAGTCATGGATACCATTATACCCAGGAAAGCGATTATCCTCGTAAAATTTGTCATGGTAGTAAATATACAGTCTGTTTAGCAGAAAAAGAATCATTTGGATTGTGATATGAACCAAATTCCCAGATTGAGACGCTAAGCGAAAAGATTCATTCGCTTAACAAAATGCCACTTGCTACAATTGGCTATTTTTAATCCTTAACAACACTGTTTGAAATCATAATTTTATGAAAAAAAGAAACACACCATTGTTTGTTATTCTGGCACTGGCCTGTCTGTTATTAATCGGGATTCAATCCTGTTCTCCCGATCATCCTCCCAATATAGTAATCATTATGACCGATGATCAGGGATATGCCGACCTGGGGTGTTATGGTGCTGAAGGTTTTTCTACACCAAATATTGACCAGATGGCTGCCGAGGGAATGCGTTTTACAAATTTTTATGCTTCTCAGGCAGTTTGCAGCTCCTCCCGTGCCTCACTGCTGACTGGCTGTTATTCCGAGCGGGTCAGTATTTTAGGCGCTTTAAATCCATGGGCGGATTATGGAATAAATCCGGATGAAACAACCATAGCAGAGATGTTAAAGAGTACTGGCTATGCTACCGGGATTTTTGGAAAGTGGCATCTTGGTCATCAGGAGCCCTTCCTCCCTTTGCAGAATGGATTTGATGAATACCTGGGATTACCCTACTCCAATGATATGTGGCCGGTTGGATACGACGGAGCAGCTCTGACTGAGGAAAATCCCGGGCCAAGACCCTGGAAGCTGAAGTACCCTCAGCTGCCACTTATCGATGGTAATGAGAAGGTTGAGGAGATCAGGACACTGGATGATCAGGCAACACTTACGACACGTTATACTGAGCGGGCTGTTCAGTTTATTGAGAAGAACAGTGACAGACCATTTTTCCTTTATGTTCCTCACAGCATGCCCCATGTTCCTCTTGGTGTTTCGGAAAAATTCAAAG
>JAOZQY010000200.1 GCA_029931975.1 Bacteroidales bacterium
GGCATCTGCCTGTTCATTTCATGCAATATCGCTAACATTCAGCTTTCTGAAATCATCAAATTTATCTTACCATTTTTAATTGTTATGATTGCAATACTGTTGCTTATGACTTATGTGCCTGATATTGTAATGTTTATTCCTGATTTATTTGGAGATTAATCTTTATGACCAAGGTAACCATACCCTTTGACGGCAAGCCGCTTACTTTTTCAGTACCCAGGCAGAATCTTGTTGAGGTGCTCAGCCCTAAACCCTCAAAACCTCTGGGCAACCTGACGGCTGCCATAGAAAATGCCCTGGATCATCCCCTGGGCCAGGCTCCTTTGGGGCAGCGGGTCAAATCGGAAGACCGGGTCCTTATTGTCAGCGATGACATTACTCGGTTGACACCTTCAGACTGCCTCATTCCTCCACTGCTGGACCGGTTGAATAGGGCCGGGATTCCTGATGAACAGATTTCTTGCATCATGGCCCTTGGTACCCATCGCTACATGACCGACGAGGAAATGGTGAACAAGGTTGGTTTGCCGGTTTTTCAACGAATCCGTGTTTTCAATCATGAATGGAAAGATCCAAACTCTCTAGTAGACTTGGGAATATCTGATCAAGGGACTCCTTTGCGGGTAAACCGTGCCGTGGTTGAGGCTGATGTGGTTATCGGTATTGGTGCAGTCGTCCCCCATCATATCCCTGGTTTTTCAGGCTCATCAAAGATTATTCAACCGGGCGTCAGCGGAGCCGGCACAACCGCCCAAACCCATATGTTATCCTGTAGCGAAGGAGGAGATTCTTTCTTGGGAATCGCTGATAATCCGGTACGCCGTGATATGGACAACATGGCCGACCTGGTGGGTATGGACACAATATTTAACGTAGTTATGGACAGTCAGGGCGGCGTTGTTGGACTATTTTACGGTGAGATGCGCGGTGCATTCAATTCAGCCATTAAACTTGCACAAGATATTTACGGGGTAGATTTTCACGAAACACCGGACATTGTTTTGGCCAACTCCTACCCTTGCGATCTGGACTTCTGGCAATCCCACAAATCTCTCTACCCGGCACAACGGATGGTTCGGCCAGGAGGAACCATTATTGTCTGCACACCTGCTCCGGAAGGAGTCAGCCCGGTGCACACTGAACTACTGGATTTCACAGCCTGGTCTTCCCAGAAAATCAAAGCTGCCTATACTGACGGCCGCCTGAAAAACGGAGTTGCTGCAGCCCTTGCCACTGCCTGGGCCATGGCAAGGGAAAAAGCCTCCGTGATAACGTATTCACCAGGTATCCCCCGGGAAGACAAAATCCGCCTGGGTCACACCCATGCCGACAACATCGACCAGGCCATTGATGAAGCCCTGAGACGTCATGGCCCTGATTCCCGCCTGAGTGTATTGACCCACGCACCTGACATGCTTCCTATACCGGACCTGGACTTGAACGTTAAGCTTCAGCCATGAGCCGCACCCTGGACATTGCCATTGTAGCAGATGATCTGACCGGAGCTGCCGATGCCGGAGTTCAATTCTGTCCATATCTGGGCTCTATTTATATGGCCTCTGGTGAACAAACCGGTCTTGATTCAATCGATATTCAATCAAAGGGAGTATCCGTTTTCACCAATACACGCAGTATGACTCCTGTGCAGGCTGCTAATACTGTTTACCGAGTCGCCAGAATCATCCAGGATTTGTCCCCCCGTGTGGTCTATAAAAAAATTGATTCCTGCCTGCGAGGCAACCTGGGTTCGGAATTAGATGCCATGCTATCGGCTTTAAATGCAAATGCGAGCTTTGTGTCACCGGCGCTTCCGGAGCAGGGACGTACAACGGTAAACGATTGTCACCAAATCAACGGAATACCCATTAATGAAACGGAAATCGGCCAGGATCCACTCTGCCCGGTAAAGGAATCCCGACTATCGGTATTATTGGCAGCCCAGAGTCAAATGCTGATCGGCCATATTCATCTAAGTTATTTGGAACAGGGCATGGATGCACTTTTTGACCAGGTAAAAAAACTGCTTATCAAAGGCTGCAAACATATTGTTTTTGATGCACAGGAAACCAGACACCTGGAGACGATTGCCTCTCTTTCACATAATCGGTTTGAGAACATTCTGCTGGTCGGGTCAGCCGGGTTGGCTAACAGTCTGGCATGGGTCATGTCTCCAAAACCAGACCCCAAAATAATAGTCCATCGTCTGCAACTGAAAAAATGGCTGTTTGTCTGCGGTTCTGCATCCCAGTTATTAGCTGAGCAAGCGGCCATGCTGGCACAATCCACGGGCTGGTCACATGTTATCCTGGATCCGAGTGTACTGGCAACGGAGGAAACATCAATACTGCGCAAGTCTCTTTTGACACAACTTTCAACATCCTGGCCCACAGAAAACCATATAATCAGCATTGCTCCGTACCTTGACAACAAAACCATGGAAAGACCCGATCAAATCGTAACGGGGCTGGCTGATTTGGTCTCCTCTTTGTTGTCACTGGCTGCTCCTGACGGCCTTTTCCTTTCCGGTGGAGATACAGCAGAAAAAGTGATGCATAAAATAAATGGTTCCGCCATTCTCCTCCTTGAAGAAATTCTGCCGGGTTTAATGCACGGCAAGATCGTTGGAGGGCCATTAAATGGCAGATCAGTTTTCACCAAACCCGGTGCCTTTGGCCAGGCCGATACATTAATTAAACTTTTAAATTCATTAACATAGAGGACCATTACAATGACGACCATAATAGAACGCCCCGTGCTGGGCATCACCATTGGTGATCCCGGCGGTATTGGCCCGGAGATCTGCGCCAAAGCTCTGAACGAGCCAGAAATCTACACAATTTGCCGTCCCCTCCTTGTGGGTGACGCTTCAATCATGACCAACGCAGTATCATTCTGCAAGCTGGATCTTAATATTAATAGCTGTCAAGACGTCACTGATGGCCGGTTCACCCCTGGCACCCTGGACGTACTGAATCTGGCCAACATGCCATTGGCTGAATTAAAGCACAAAGCCGTCACCCCTGCCCAGGGTAAAGCCTCTTTTGAGTACATTGACACCGTGATTCGGCTGGCTCTGGATAAAAAAATTGACGGCACAGTCACAGGCCCCATTAACAAGGCTGCCATTAACGCTGCCGGATTCCACTATGCAGGCCACACAGAAATCTATGGCGATAAAACAGGGACGACCGATTTTGCCATGATGCTAGTTGATGGAAACTTTCGGGTCACCCATGTTTCCACCCATGTTTCCCTGCGACAAGCCTGTGACCGGGTTAAAACGGAGCGGGTTCTGAAGGTGATCCAATTGACGGATCTCACAACCAAAAGATTCAATATCAAAAAACCCCGAATCGCTGTTGCCGGTCTAAATCCCCATTGTGGAGAAGGCGGATTGTTCGGAGACGAGGACGAAAACGAAATATCCCCTGCGGTTACATCTGCCCGTGCCCTGGGTATATCAGTTGAAGGACCTCTGCCGGCCGACACTGTCTTTTCCAAGATGAAGGGCGGCATGTACGATGCCGTTGTAGTCATGTACCACGATCAAGGCCATATTCCAGCCAAACTGGTTGGTTTTCAATTTGATAACAAGACTGATACCTGGGGACAGATGGCAGGGGTCAACGTGACAATTGGACTTCCCATTGTCCGTACCTCCGTTGATCACGGAACAGCCTTTGATAAAGCCGGAGAAGGTCGTGCCAACCCACAATCAATGATCGAAGCGATCAAACTGGGGGTTCAATTATCACTATAATGAACTATAGTAGAGTACCCCATGTCTGATATGATTTTAAACAAAGAAGACTGGATATTTCATGTTTAAAAAAAGATTCCTAGGAAAAGCTGTAATGACCTGCATTAATTGTTAAAATCATGAGTATTTGTTGGCTTT
>JAOZQY010000201.1 GCA_029931975.1 Bacteroidales bacterium
GATATTTTTTTTAAAAAAGGGGGAAGAAGAGATAAAGTAAAAATGAAGTATAAGCCGGAGACTTTGTTACCGGCCGAAAGGGTGACCTGTTTCATCGCCATGGGTGGGGGTGGTCATGGCTGGCGGTAACAATCAAGTTCAACAATTCCACAAGTCTGTGGAGTTTCAGTCTCAAAAGTCATCATGGTCATCTCACACTCACACACTTTGGGCCTTGAATTATGAGCATCAACAAAAAGCATTCATGTTAAATATTGAAAGATTATCGCCATGTGCTAAAATGTGACAATTCTTTTTGATTCATCTTGAAGTAACAAAATTAATCCACATGCCTTAAAGGGCTGACCTGTTCTAATAGAAACGTTCTAAACACCTGATAATCAAAATGTTTGATAATATGCTGGCAGCTTGAATAATATATTTTCCTTTCCCTGTCTGATAAAAGGCGGGTAATCTCTTTAGCAATATGTTCGACACCGTCTGTATCTATCCATACACCGGCATTGGATGTCTCTACTATAGGAAATTTTTGAATCCCACAAGCTGTTTGAGCAAAATTTCTGATCTTCTGGTTAGGCATCAAATAGAGCACTGTACCCAAAGGAAAAGGAGAAAAAGAGCTCATAACAGCATGGTCTAATCCACATAATGAAAAAGGGGTCACTACAAGATCCGATGCAGCCAAAAGGGCATCTGTATCGTTAATTGATGCCGGAGCAATTATTTTGAGACCGAGTTCTTTTGCCAGTGTTATTGATTGTTTGTCATCATCTTTGGGATGTGTTTTTATCATCAAAGTAAAATCAACCAAAACATGTGTACATGATTTAATAAATGTATCAAAAGTTTCCACATGCCCTGGGACATCAGAAGGCTGCCCAAACCATCCAATTAACTTTTCATTATCTTTTATCCCTAATTTTTTCCTGGTTTCATATTGTAGTTTTTGAAAATCAAAGGACTTATAAGTCATATATTTAGGCATCCCAGTAATTCGGGTCTTTACCCGCCATCTTTCATGGCTCAGTCTGGCAGCGAACTTATCAAGGACAAAATACTCATCTGCGCTTCTTCCAAAATTACAATTAACATCCCCCCAGAAATCCTGAAAAGCAAATACAGGTACTTTGGCATGATAAATCAAAGCCTCATCAATCCCTGATCCCAAAGAGGATATTGAGGTTATAATGAGCTCAGGCTTTATTTTATCCAGCCAAATTAAAGCTTTATCTAATATTTGTTTTGGATCACCATGCTCCTTAACATGATCACTTCCATTTTCTACTTTAAACTCAATATGATCCAATTTTGCATCCTTTATTTTACCGGATGCAGAACCACTGGCGATCATACTGACATCAAAGCATGCATCATCTGTCAAAAGTCGGTACAATTCAATTATATTGCCTGCAGCACCAGGGTCCCGGGATGAAAGAAGTATTTTTACGGGTTTCTTCATTTCAAGAATTCAAGTATATGGGCCTGTGCTTCAAGCTCTACAAATTTTTCATATTCAGAAATAGGGGAAACAACACCTTGATTCAGGCGAATGTCCAGTAATACTGCAATTGAAAACCATGCAACCTGACGCATCATATAGGTTAAAGATTGAAGATCCGGTTCAAATTTAAAGCGTACCAGCCTGCATCGTTCAGTTAATTGTTCAATGGTTGGATTACCCCAAAAACAGAACCTTTGAATTACATATGCCAAATCCCATGTTGGAGAAGCATAAATGTGAATACTTTCTTCAAAATCTATAAAAATGGGGAGTAGATCATCAAATATCACATTACCTGAATGGATTTCTCCATGAAGTGGCTGTGCATCTGGTGCAAGATGAAATTCAGGGGCAAAATTCCCAGCCATTTTTTCCAGCCAGGCCCTATTATTTTCTGCCCATGGCCGAGCCTCATTAAATACATTAAACTGATTTGTTGAAACTGCTTTTCGGACATGCTCCCCGATTTTAGCCAGAACAGAATATCGTACAGCAGCCTTTGCTTTTATACTGTTTTTCTCTGGGAAAATTTTCAACACGCTGTGAAGGTGCTCAAGGTTAACCAACAAAGAATTTAATTCATCCATAGCCCCTGTAAAATGCCGTCCTTCAATAAATGGCCGGATATCCAGCCGATACTCTCTTTCACTCTCCTCTTTAATGATGATTGAAAAATATATCGGATTTACAGATACACCCTTCTGACTTAAATAATCAAGCAAACTGGATTCAAGCTCCAGATTACCTGTCCTGGATGATATTCTTACAAACAATTGTGTTTGGGTTGTTGTAACACAATAACTGCCGGCAAGGGTCTCTTCACTAAACAGGCATAAAATGGATTGAATCTCCTGGTCTGTTTTGAGATATCTTTTTACAGCCATGGATATGATGGAGGCTGTTTTATCCGGCACCAAAGTATTAAAACAAATATTTTTGCCAGGTGTACGCCCATTATGCCAACCATATTCAGCATTTTTTAAAACAGGCATAAGTCCAGCCTAAAGTTGAATTTCAAGAATCTGGAGGTTAATCTCCATTTGAAGTCCGTTCTTAAACACACGCTGCCCGTCACTGTCTTTCTCTGTCCAGGAGCGGATGGGATCAGATTATTTTTTAAGATCAAAGGGAAGAATAAATTTTTCAAATTTCCACTCTTTTACTCGTTCCAGGCCATTCAAATATTCAGATACGCTTTTCCGGGAAAACAGATTATATCCCGGGTTATATTTATCGGTATCCCCGCTATAACGCCACTTGATCAATGCATCAACAGGGTATTCATTGAACTGGCCTGTGACCAACACCCGGCCTTTGTTTTTACACACCCGGATACATTCTCCAAGGGATGGTCTAAAATCATCAAAGATAGACATGGTTCCGGTCATTGTCACAATATCAAATTCGCTTGTGCCCAGACCCACCATATTATTAGCATCTCCGTGTACAAATCGAACATTTGAAATTTGCTTGTTCGCTTTTTCTATCAAAGATTTATCTGCATCCAGGCATGTAAGTTTAAGCCCTGCAAATCTCAAAGACATATAATATGTAAAAGCCCCGGCTGCTCCACCCACATCGAGAAGAGACGGATTATTATTGTTCACAATGCATGACTCGACTTTATCTCCTAATACCACAAACATATATTTAGGTTTGTCTTTAGACCCATCAATATATATATCTGTCCTTGAATATGAGGCATCAGTCATATCAGATAAATTCATATATTCACCATGGTCCAGTCTATAGGAGAATTCTTTTCAATATTTGTGTCAGCTTTTTTACCACATATAAGATCCCAATTCTCTACTGAGATACCCACTGGCGGCCAGGCAAAACCCAGAGTATCTGTATCCAGAATCTCTCCCTTTTTTATATCTTTTCTGGCCACCAATCCTTTCCAAGTGGACTCATCCCGCTCTTTGACTCCCCTAATCTGTCCATTTCCCAGTGCCGACCAGCAATCTTTCATTTTTTTTACTACCCCAGGCAATTTAGAAACTTCCAGGGCGGAAACAATATCCTGTTCAACCGCATCAGGATTGTCAAATACGCCTTTTTCAATGAATGATGCCCCCAAGGCAACAGAAAGATAAATCATCTGTTCTCCTCTGAAATGGCAGGCCAGTCCAACCGGAAGATTAAATATTCCAGCATAGGTTTCAAGTATTTTTAAATTATGAACTTCATAGGTTGCCGGATTCATAGCTGGATGATGATTTAAAATAACTTTGCCGTCACCACAGTTTCTGACAGTCTGCACAGCCTTTGCAATCTCATCAAGATAATGTCCTGCAACATCCAGGATTACTGGAAGACCTGTTTTAGCTGCATGACGAAGCAGAGGGATATTATTGACATTATCTCTGGCTATTTTTATACCTGCC
>JAOZQY010000365.1 GCA_029931975.1 Bacteroidales bacterium
AGTTCGCATCCAGATCAAGGTGGTTGTGGGCAGCATCATATTTGATCTGGTCTCTATCAAACATGGGAAAACTATCAGGAGATAAAATTATGGAAATTCAATGGTTTGGGACCGCAGGGTTCAGGATAAAAACAGGTAATACTCAGTTACTTGTGGATCCCTATTTAAGTCGAAATCCAGATGCCGTTCCCATGCAGCCCCTTGATCCCAGGGATGTAATCCCGGCCTCCCATATTTTTATTTCCCACGGCCATTTTGATCATATCCTTGATGTTCCCATCATGGCAGAACGTACAGGGGCCAGGGTATATTGTTCCCGCGATGCAGGCCAGACCCTGGAAAAAAAAGGGCTTTCTCCGGATCTATTGGAGAAAATATCTAAAGACAAATGGGAGAAAAAGTTTGAAGATTTTCGTGCCAGGGCATTTTTCAGCAGACATGTGAAATTTGATAAAAAATTATTGATCACCACTTTGCTAAAAATAAATTTCAGGATACCCAGATATCTGCCCCTTTTTAAGGAATTTCCCTGCGGCCAGGTGTTGAGCTGGCGGTTTTATACTGAAGATAAAGTCATTCATTTTTTTGGCAGTACCGGCTCTCCGACTGAAGAACTGGAAAGACTTAAGGGGCTTGATGAACCCATAGATATTTTACTGGTCCCCTTGCAGGGGCATTCCAGCATCTGCGAGATTGCAGCCCTTTATGTGAATATTCTACAGCCGAAAATGGTAATTCCCCACCACCAGGATGATTTTTTCCCTCCTATTTCCAAGCAGGTGGATATTGATCCTTTTGTTAAACAGGTTTATAGAGAATCCCCTGGCACCCAGGTTAAAATCATGGAGTTCAATGAAACACTTATCCTGGAATAAAAAATTTAATGGAACCCTATTTTGGTGCTCGTTTTCCGGATGAATCTCATTTATTAAAAAATCACACGTTTCGGAATGAAAACTATCAGAATGAGGCAAGTTTTACCAACTGTTCAATGGAAGGGGTGAATCCAACTCCGCTTCCTTCCGGGAGATTAACGCAGCCTTTGGTAAGAGTTATTGAGCTTGCCGGTGCAATGTCATAAAATGTGGTATGGAAC
>JAOZQY010000034.1 GCA_029931975.1 Bacteroidales bacterium
GAACCGAGCAAACCAGGAGCGAACTATGTTCCGTATCACATTTCAGGAAACCTGTTGTTTCTTACGGGACAGCTTTCTCATTGGAATGGCGAAAGGCTCTTTGTTGGCAAACTTGGTGAAGAATTTGATATTCAAGAAGGTCAGAAAGCGGCAAGAATTTGTGGTCTCAACTTAATCTCGCAACTCAAATCAGCTCTTGACGGCAACCTGGATCTGGTTGTCAGGACTATCAAATTGGCGGGTTATGTGAATTCAAGCCCCGATTTCCATGGCCAATCACAGGTTATGAATGGTGCATCCGATCTTTTTGTGGAGGTTTTTGAGGTTGCGGGAATGCATACGCGGATGGCTGTGGGTGTAAATGCTCTGCCATACAATGTGGCAGTTGAAGTTGAGGGAGTGGTCGAAATAGAAACAAGCTTGAGGCCATGAATGAAAAAAGCCCTGAGCGTTTCGCTCAAGGCTTTTCCTTAGTAGCGGGGGTAGGACTTGAACCTACGACCTTTGGGTTATGAGCCCAACGAGCTACCAACTGCTCCACCCCGCAATATATTTTTGGTATTTTCTATCTGTTTAGAACGTTGCTAACTTTGTTAGCGGGTGCAAATATAGTAGATTTTACCCGATTCTCAAAATTACTTTGCTTCTTCTAGTTGCTAAGAATTCCATGGATCTGCTGGTAGTTGGGATCATCAGGATAGTTTTTCACCAGTTTCTCAGCATATTGCAAGGCCTCTGCCGGCATTCCGTTCTCCATGGATATGGTGCACAGACTGTAAAGGATGTTCCGGTCGTATGGGTGTAAAATCACCGCAGCCTTCAGTACCTTCAGGGCCTCCTGTGGTTCTTGTTGTGAATTAAGGCCTATGGCATATACATAGCTGTAGTGGGCATCGTTCGGATCAGATTTGGCAGCTTTTTCCAGGTAGACCATCGCCTCTTCATGCTTTCCCTGCCTTACCTTCAGTAGTCCCAGTGAGTAGTTGAGTGCTGCCAGCTCGGGATACTTATCCAGGCCGCTTTGCAATATCAGTGCTCCCTCCTCATCGCGGTCCATTCTGCGGTAGAGATCGGCCAGGTTGATATACGGCCCTACCAGTCCCGGTTCAATCTCAAGGGCCTCTTTGTAAGAAGCCTCGGCTTTCTCATAATCGCCGGTATTCAGGTAGAGGTTCCCAAAGTTGAGATGGGTTGAAGGATGGTCGGCATTGATCATCAGCGAGGCATTGTACTCCTCCAGGGTGGTGTTCAGTTGTGGGATTGATGTTTCAGGGATCATGTTCCGGGGAACCGTTGTCAGGGTGTTGGCAGCCATCAGTCGTACCAGTTTTACACTGTCCTTCAGTCGCGGTACGGCCAGGTCTCTGATAAACTCGGGTTCGGCAAACTCAATAACGGTCAATGTGGCATAGCGAATCAATGGATCAGGATCCTCAATGGTTTGCTTGAGCAGCTCTGTAGTGGAGGCATCGGGATACCCAACAAGCAGGGAAATGGCTGTAGCCCTGATCATGGGTGGCTGTTCCTTATCCCCGGCAAGCCGGAGCAGGTCCTCCTGTGCTTCAGGGTAACGTTGCCTGCCGGCCCAGAAGGCCTCTCCATAATGGAACTGATCCAGGAGGTCCTGGCCGTACCACTGACGGAGATAGTCAGTGGCCCATTGGGTGCTTTTCTCAGGGTGACACTGGTTGCAGGCATTGGGTGTTCCCAGTTTGTCGGACAGATCGGGTCGCGGAATACGAATGCTGTGGTCTCGGCGCGGATCCACTACCATATAGGTGCGTTCATGCATATGGCACTCAACACAGCTGGCACCCTCTTTGGCCGGATCGTGAAAATGGTGTTTTCTTGGTCCGTACTCGGAGGCCATATGACAACGGTAACAGAGAGCGTTTCCATCTACATATATTTTGCCACTGTGCGGCTCATGGCAATCCTTGCATACCACACCGGCTTTGTACATCTTGCTCTGAAGAAAGGAAGCATATACATAAACTTCATCCTCGATCTGACCGTCGGGAAAGTAAAGGTTCTCGTCCAGCAGTGAGGGCCAGTGGGTTTCCAGCAAGGATCCGCCATGGTAGTAATCTTCTGTGGCTACAGCCCTTCGGGAATGGCACCTGGAGCACATCTGAACCAACTCGTCCGACTGCCGTGGCACCGATCTGCGGGCAGTAACTGAATCGGGATCGAAGATCCAGGTGGCATTATCGGTATCTTTCAGACGAACCACCAGTCCCATGTCGGGGTAAATATCCGGACTGCTGCCCGCTTCCACTTTCTCGGCCCAGTCGATATGCTCCGATCCTGGTCCATGGCAGGCTTCGCACGATACGTCTATTTCATTCCAGGTGGTGTGGTAAGCCTTCTCACTATAGGAGTAGTTTTTCCTCAGGTTGGTGGAGTGGCACTCGGCACACATGTAGTTCCAGTTTTGGGTGACATGGGTCCAGTGAAGGATATCATCGGGAGGAATATGCTCATCCTGGTGGATATGATACCAGCGCTGTCCGCCCACCCCGGCAGGACGGGTGTCCCAGCAGATGGGGAGGCACTGGTACCTTCCCCCGGGGAATGCAATAAGGTATTGCTGCAGGGGCCTGACTCCAAAAACATAGGAGACCTGGTAGTCGAGCATCTCGCCATCCGGTCCTTCGGTATATACCATGTACTTTCCATTTTCCGTATAGAACCTGGAAGTGACTCCGAAATGGGTGTAGGTGACATCACTGAAATCACCCAGCACGGTCTCTGCTATGGCCGTGTCCATGGCCTGGTCATGATCCGATCCCTGAAAAAGATCATACTGTTTTTTATGGCACTCCTTACAGCTCTCACGACCTATGTATTCAGCCCTTAATTCCTTCGATAATACTTGATTCACATCATTCCCAGTTTCATTCGAGCGCATGCAGTTAAGGAAGAATACAAGGGATATAAATAGTATAAAAACACCTCCGACCAGGTGTGAAATCTTTACCTTTTTCATGGACAAATAAGTCAAAATGGTATAATTTCAAATGTAGATAAATTATATCTACTTTTAGTGTTTAATATGCATCCAATGAGGAGAAGGAGTTTTATAGGAAAGGCTGCCATTGGTCTGGCGACCCTTACAGGAGTGGTGGCAGCGATCAGTTATTTGAGGCAATTCTTCCCGAGACTGGCCGGTGAAAAGAAACGTATTGTGCTGGACGATCCCCGGAGATTTCCCGTGGATACTTATACCTTTCTGGAGGAGCACAATCTTTATGTCTATCGCGATCATGAAGGAATCAAGGCAGTGTCGGCCATCTGCACTCACCTGGGCTGTGTTTTGGAGAAGACCATTGATGGATTTGAATGCCCCTGTCACGGCTCCTGTTTCAACAATGATGGAGAGGTGCTTTCGGGTCCTGCACCGCGCGATCTGGCCTGGTACAGCGTAAGCAGGGGAGCCGACGGAAGAATTGTGATCAATCCCGGAAAGAGCGTTCAATCCGATGAAAAGTTTCTAACTTTCTGAACGGCTCCATGGAAAGCAACGACTTACCTTCCGGGATTATCAAGCGCAATTTTTTCTTGCATATACATGCAAACAGGGTTCATGTGCACTCCATGAAACCTACCTACACCTTTGGACTGGGAATCATTTTGGGTTTTTTGTTCCTGATCATGATTTTTACCGGCGTCATCCTGATGATTTACTATACGCCTTCGGTGGATATGGCCTACCAGTCGGTAAAGGATATTGTTAATGTGGTGCCCGGGGGGCGAATTATACGGAACATGCACCGATGGGCATCCCAGGGAATGGTCATTGTGGTTTTCCTGCATCTGCTGCGTGTTTTTTATACGGGATCTTACCTTGGGAAGCGTTCCCTTAACTGGGTAATCGGGGTGGTGCTGCTTATAATTACCCTGCTGAGTAACTTCAGTGGCTACCTGCTGCCCTGGGATCAGCTTGCCTACTGGGCGGTGACCATCGGTTCCAATATCGCGGCCTCGGCCAGGGAGCTTACCGATCTGCTGGGGATTACCAATGCCTTTGATCCGGGCGGATTTCTGAAGAAATTGTTAATCGGAGGAGAGTCTGTGGGGCAAGCGGCCCTGTCCCGTTTCTTTACCCTGCATGTGATCTTCCTGCCGCTCTCCATGCTGATCCTGCTGGGGATTCATTTTTGGAGGATTCGAAAGGACGGGGGACTGAGCAGACCCTTGAAATATGCCAACGACAAGGGAAGCACCAACAAGTGGTATGCCTGGCCGGTGTTGATGTGGACCGAACTGGGCCTCTTCGTGCTGGTTGTGCTGGTTGTGTTGTTTGTCGCACTGCTGGCAGATGCGCCCTTGCTTGAGCAGGCCAATCCATCTTTCGCTGAAAATCCTGCGAAATCTCCCTGGTACTTCCTGGGGATCCAGGAGCTGGTCTCCTACTCTGCATTTGCAGGTGGATTGCTTATCCCTGTGCTCTACCTGGTTTTTCTGTTTTCCATTCCCTACCGCGACCGGGAGGATGGATATGTGGGAGAGTGGTTTTCCGGAAAGCGTGGACTGAAGGTTGTGTGGCGCTCTGCGGTTTTTGCATTTTTACTGGTGGTGATGCAGCTCTTTGTCATAATTCGCTTTGGTTGGCTGCGAGACTGGATCCCGGGAATTTCACAATGGTTTGTGATGTTGATCAACCCTGCCACTATTACAGGGGGAATTTTTATTCTGCTGGCCGAAGTAATCCGGCGAAAAAGTAAATCAACACGCCTGGGAGCACTGGCCCTGTTTACCAGTACTTTCGTGGCACTACTCATATTTACAGCCCTTGGAATCTGGTTCAGGGGACCCAACTGGGAGTTTTTCTGGTCCCTTAAACAATGGCCGGTCATTTAAGTGCTATGATGGACGAACAGAAATACAGGTACAGGGCACAATGGCTGGTGTTGATCGGGGCAGGATTATTGTTCCTCCTGCTAATCGGAGCATGGATCAGCGAGGGGATGAACAAGGAGTGGCGCAAGGTTCAGAAAGAATATGCAGCCTTCCTTGGGGAGGATAAGGAGTCGGGTTACGACGCCTTTGAGCAAGGTATTTTCCAGGTTGATGTGCCCGCATTTAAGCGTTCCGACCGCTGTATTTCCTGCCATCATGGCCTGGAGGATCCGAAGATGCAGGAAATGCCTCAGCCCCATACCACACATCCGGGCGACTTCCTGGAGGATCATCCGGTACAACAGTATGGCTGCACCATCTGTCATGGCGGACAGCCCGGGGCGCTCTCCAGGGAAGAGGCTTTTGGTCAGCTACCTGAAACGCACTGGCCTTATCCGATGTTGGAGCAGCCCTATATCCAGGCTTCATGTGGCAAGTGCCACCTGGCTATTTTTAGTGATCCGGCCATGGAAGATGCTGAAGATGAATTGTCCGGAGCAATGGATGGAATGGATGTGTTTGTAAAAGGAAAGACCATATTCTCCTCTGAAGGCTGCCTGGGTTGTCACCAGGCCAGGGGTGTTGGTGGTATTCTGGGCCCCGATCTTACTGAACAGGGAGAGAAAACCAAACATGAATACAGCTTTCAGAATATTCAGGGAGATCAGACCATCTCCAACTGGCTCAAGGAGCATTTCAGAGACCCTGAGATGGTATCGCCGGGTTCTCAGATGCTCAGTATTAAACTTGATGAAGGGGAAATGGTGGCACTTGCAACATTCGTAATGGGTTTGGCCAAACCAGATATTTCCTTTGAGTATTTTTCCATGGAAACCCTCAATGAATTTAAAGGGAACAGGCAAAGTCTGGATGGTAAAGCAGGCTTCTCTAACTTCTGCTCTGCCTGTCATGGGAAAAATGGAGAAGGAAAAGGATACGACAAATTTAAAACAGGAATTCCTGCCATTGAAAATCCGGATTTCCTCAGGGTGGCATCGCCGGAATATATCCGCTTTACCCTTGAGAAAGGACGCAGCCTTCGCCAGATGGGCAGCTGGGAGGAAGGGATGTCCGGTCTGGGCCCCTCAGAGTTGGATGGAATCACTGACCATCTGAAACGGCAGGTGGCAACTTCCGGAAGCCGGGATCTTAGCGGACAAAAAGGTGACAGTAGGAGGGGAAAGGAATCGTATGACAGGTATTGCAAGACCTGTCATGGAATGGACGGTTCGGGTGATGTGGCAGTGGCCCTGAACCAGGCGGGACTTCTCAGAAGGGCTGGTGATAAGTTTATAGAGACTACCCTTCTGAGGGGACGAAGGAACACCGGAATGCCTGCTTGGTCACAGCTTGCGGATGAAGAACTGACCGATTTAGTAGCTTATATTTCGTCCTGGAGGGAGGGCCGTGTTTCAAATGCTTCCATAGATCTGCCTGAGGCGGATCTTGAACAAGGTGCGCTGCGTTATCATTTCCTCTGTTTCCGGTGTCACGGTGAATTCGGGGAGGGCGAAACCGGACCGGCTATCATCAACAGGGATTTTCTTGAAGCTGCCAGTGACCGGATGCTTTACGAGACCATTGCACAGGGCCGGACCCATACAGCCATGTTTGGCTGGTCGACCGATGTGTATAACGAGGAAAAACTGGAAGTACAGGATATCAGCAATATCATCGGGCATATGCGGGTCTCTTCAAAGGATGAGTTAAGTTACGTGTACCCAGGGAGTAATCCCGGTCAGTTTTCGAAAGGAGAACTTCTGTTTAAAAAGCACTGTGCGGAGTGCCATGGAGAGGCGGGAGAAGGAGTGAAGGCCCCGGCCCTTCATAATCAGGAGTTACTGAGTGCAGCTTCCAATGGCTACCTGCTGGCTACCATTACCGTGGGACGATCGGGAACCGAAATGCCTTCATGGGGGTACGGAGATCAGGAACATCCAATGCTTGCAGGCGCGGAACGTATCGATTTGGTTGCATACCTTCGTTCTTTCCAGCGCATTCAGCTAAAGTTTTAATAAGTTCAGTCGGAGCTTAGGCCCTCTTTAAAAAGTTAAAAGGAGATTATCCTTTCAGGGAACGAACCTTTTGTGAAATTTCTCGTATTTTAGATTAATTGAGTTAATCAGGGTTGCATATGAGTTATAAGGTATTTGTCCTTTATTCTTATCCGAACGACAAAATATATGTTGGTTATACCACCAGTCTGACCGATTATATGATTACCATGAATGTGATGGAATCTGATAATCCGCTCTACGAGTTCAGGCCATGGACCCTGATTCATATGGAATTATTTATATCCGAAGATGAAGCCATGCTCAGGGAAGGATTTCTGAAACGGGAAATTGGCCAGGCCTATATTAGAAGAGAGATCCTTCCTATGTTTGATTTCCAGTAAAGGGTGCTATCTTTGTGCCATGTCAGAAAAAATACCAAGGAAGCTGTTTCATAAGCTGACTCATAAGTATCGTTTGGTCCTTTTTAATGAGGACACATTCGAGGAGCTTGGGAATATGAGACTGACGCGTCTGAATCTGATTGCTCTTGTGGGTATCATATTGATTCTCCTGGTAAGCATCACTTATATATTGATTGCCTATACCAACATTCGTGAGGTGATTCCCGGATACCCTGATGCAGTTATGCGTCAGCATATTCGCACCAATGCCATGAAACTTGATTCCCTGGAGCATGAGCAGGCCATCAGGGATCAGTATTTTGAAAACCTGAACCGGATTATTTCCGGGGATATCCCCGAAATGTATATGAACGATACCTCAGGGATGGCCGATTCGCATGAAATCAATTTCTTACGTTCTACCAATGATTCAATACTGAGGCAACAGGTTAAAGCTGAAGAGCAGTTCAGGCTGGGTGTATTGAATGATGCAGAGGTGAACATGAAATTGTATGACTTGCATTTTTTCACGCCGGTGAAAGGGATCATAACCGGAGATTTTAGTCCGGCCGACGGTCATTTCGGGGTCGACCTGGTGGCAGAACCAAATGCGATTGTGAAGGCTGCACTGGACGGTACGGTGACCATGTCGACCTGGACACTGGAAACTGGATATGTAATTCAAATACAGCACGATTTTGAACTGATATCGGCATATAAGCATAATGCCAGCCTGTTCAAAACTGTTGGAGAAAAAGTGGTTGCCGGCGATGCCATAGCCATTGTTGGTAATTCTGGAGAGCTTACGACCGGACCCCATCTCCATTTTGAACTCTGGCATGATGGTGTCCCGCTAGACCCGGTCGATTATATTGTTTTCTAAGCATGCAGAAAAGAATTGCCATACTTGGATCTACGGGATCCATAGGCACCCAGGCACTGGAGGTTATTTCCAGAAATCCGAATAAATTTGAAGTGGAAGTTCTCACCGCCCAGAACAATGTGGATCTGCTAATCGAACAAAGCTTAAAGCATTCACCTAATGCAGTGGTTATTGGAAACGAGCTTTATTATGATAGGATCAAAGCAGCGCTGGAAAGTTATCCCATCAAGGTATACTGCGGAGCTGAGGCAATTGCGCAGGTAACTACATTCGATTCGGTCGATATGGTGCTCACTGCCATGGTCGGATTCAGCGGTTTAAAACCCACTATTGAAGCAATCCGTGCGGGTAAAAGTATTGCGCTGGCCAATAAAGAAACCCTGGTTGTGGCCGGGGAAATGATTATGAAGGAGGCTGCAGCGAAACGAGTTTCTATTCTTCCTGTGGATTCGGAGCATTCTGCTATATTTCAATGCCTGGTTGGTGAGGGGAATAACCCCATCGAGAAGATATTTCTGACCGCTTCGGGAGGGCCATTCAGAGAAAGAGGATTGAAGGAGCTGGAGATGGTTACACCCGACGAGGCACTTCGCCATCCCAACTGGTGCATGGGTCCCAAGATTACCATTGATTCGGCCACCCTTATGAATAAGGGACTAGAGGTGATTGAGGCCAGGTGGTTGTTTGGAGTAGGACCCGATGAGATTAAGGTGGTGGTGCATCCTCAATCCATCATTCATTCAATGGTTCAGTTTTCAGATGGTTCCATTAAGGCCCAGATGGGACTACCCGATATGAGGCTCCCTATTCAGTACGCTTTCTCTTACCCGGACCGTTTTGAATCAGATTTTGAACGATTTGATTTTTTTAAGTATCCCAGCCTGACCTTTGGGCAGCCCAATACAAAATTTTTTCGTAATCTTGCTCTCGCTTATGAGGCACTGAGAAAAGGAGGGAACTGGCCCTGTATATTGAATGCAGCCAATGAAGTGGCTGTTGAGGCTTTCCTGAAAGAGAAAATAGGTTTCCTCCAGATGCCAGAGCTTATTGAAAGAACACTGGGCAGGTCCACCTTCATCAAGGAGCCTGTGCTGGAAGATTATTTTAATTCCGACCTTCAGGCACGACGGGTCGCACAAGAACAAATATAGATAGGAATGGATGTATTTATTAAAATAGCCCAATTGCTTGCAAGTCTGTCAATACTGATAGTGTTACACGAATTGGGACACTTTACACTGGCCAGGATATTTAAAGTCAGGGTGGAAAAATTTTACCTCTTTTTTGATGCGGGTTTCTCCCTGTTCAAAAAGAAGATTGGTGATACTGAATATGGGATCGGATGGCTTCCCCTGGGTGGTTATGTGAAGATCAGCGGGATGATTGATGAATCCATGGACCGTGAGCAGATGAAACAACCTGCCCAACCATGGGAATTCAGGTCCAAAAAGGCCTGGCAGCGATTATTGATTATGCTCGGAGGCGTATTGGTCAACTTTCTGCTTGCTCTGCTGATCTATATTCTTGTCTTTTTTAAATGGGGTGAAGAGTATGTTCCGATAGATCGCCTGGAATATGGGTATATGTTTGTGGATGAGTTCAAGGAACTTGGATTACAAAATGGAGATAAGATTCTGGCCCTGGATGGTGAAGAGGTGAAGAGGTGGCTTTCCATACATCACGATATAGTTGTAAATGACCCCCGGGTGATCCAGGTGGAGCGTGATGGTGCAATCATGGATATCCAGGTTCCGGAAGGGATGACATCTAAGCTCTTAAAACTTACCTATGTGATGGAACCCAGGGTGCCCTGTGAGGTGGATGGTCTTCCCGAGGACGGAAACATGATCAAGGCTGGCATGGAGGTCAATGATAGAATTGTTGGAGTAAATGGGATTCCTATTCATTTCTACGACGAGTTTGTAGATATGACCCGAAAAGAAGGGAATACCTCCTTCGATCTGACTGTATTAAGGGGAACGGATACTATTCAGATACAGGCACTCACCGATGAAAATGGATTTTTTGGCTTTTCGCGAAAACTCTATACCGATTTCTTCGAGTCTGTGGTTGTGAGGTACTCGTTTTTCCAGTCCATTCCTGCCGGAATTAACAGGGGTTTTGATATCACGAAAAGTTATCTGAAACAACTGAAAATGTTGTTCAAGCCCGAAACAAAAGCATATGAAGAACTGGGTGGCTTTATCAAGATCGGGAGTATCTTTCCGTCCACATGGAATTGGGAACGCTTCTGGAACATGACCGCTTTTCTTTCGATTATCCTTGCTATTATGAACATTTTGCCCATACCGGCGCTTGATGGTGGACATGTAATGTTCCTGCTATACGAAATAGTTTCGGGAAGAAAGCCGGGCGATAAGTTCATGGAATATGCACAGATTGTGGGTATGGTACTTCTCTTAAGTCTGTTGCTCTATGCTAATCTGAACGATATCATTGGATTATTTAAGAATTAGAAAGAATATATTACTATTTTTGTAATTTGAACCTTTTAAACATTTAGATAAATGGAAGCTTTTATAACCCTTGCGATAGGCGTCTGGCAGATAGTAGTGATAGTTCTGCTTATTCTGTTGTTGTTTGGCGGGAGAAAAATCCCGGAACTGATGCGTGGTGTTGGACAGGGCATGCAGGAATTCAAGAAAGCCACTGCCGAAAATGCCGATGACGAAGTGATAGTGGACGATACTGAAGATACTAAGAAAGTCAAAGATGGCAAGAAGTAATATTCGACAAATTTTTAAGGCCTGTCTGCATTCGCTGACAGGCCTTTTTGTCTCTGCTATTTTCCTGCTGGCGGTATCTTCATGCGATACTGTAAATCACCAGGGAGGAGCTGCAGGGAGGATCTTGCCCAATGTTACTGGAGGGACCGGAGAGATACTGGTGGTGATGGATCAGTTTAACTGGGATAATTCAGCTGGCGAACTTCTGAAGGATATTTTAAAAGAAGAGTATCCTGGTCTGCCCCAATCGGAGCCTTTTTTCGATGTGATTCAGGTTTCTGCAGCCTCCTTTGAGGGCGTTTACAAGTTTCATCGTTCTGTTGTATTGACAACTGTCAGCTCTGGACTGGAGCCGAAAGTAAGGTACCGGGAGAATGTTTGGGCCAAACCACAGATCCTGGTCCAGATAGAAGCGCCCAACAGCACTGCACTTCAACAACTGATTAGTGAGAATGAGGTGCAAATTATGGGATTTCTGGTTCAATATGACAGGAACAGGTTAATGCAGGTCTATAAGGAATCTAAGGATCCTGCCATCCAGAAGGATATTGCTGCGAATCATCTGGTGCGCCTGGCAATTCCCAGAGGTTATAACATGGATTTTAGCAATGATGAATATACATCTGTCTCCATAGAATCGCCCGATCTTTCACAGGTAATCCAGATTTATGATTACCCGGCAAAAGGACCGGATGACCTGAATATTGCCAACATCCTTGAAATGCGTAACGCCTTCACAAAAAAATATACGGAGGGGCCCAGGGAAGGCTCTTATATGACTCTGTCTAAAGTATATGAACCCATTGCCTATGATTTGAAGAATAACAACATGGATGTTGTGGAGCTAAGGGGACTTTGGGACCTGGAAAATGGTTTTATGGGTGGACCCTTTATAAGTCACTCCGTTTATGATGCAAATCGTGGGAGAATTGTTACAGTGGATGCATATATCTACCATCCCAATCTGAAAAAACGAGTCAAGATGAGACAACTTGAAGCGATTGTTTACTCCATGGAGATCATTTGAGCCAGCTTCAGTTCTGCCCTGAGCAGGTAGCTTAAGACCTATTTGGTATAGAATAGGTTGGGCTTCTCAAATTCGAACAAGGTAGGATAGTCCTCATCAAATTTCTTAAGAATATCGGTCATAATGACCTCCCTCATAAATTTGGATTTATTTCTGATCTTATACTTATCGCAATAGAGGCTAATGGCCTCCTGTTCTCTTTTGTTAAATAGAATAGCGGTTCTGTGAGTCCTTCGGAGTTTTTCGTTATTGTTCTGATCCACGTGCAATCGATTGAAAAGGTTTGGCCAAAAATAACCAAAGCCTGATGGAAAGCACCTTTCTTGGCACATTTACAATCAACATTTTCCTAACATTGAAAAAATACTATATATATATGAGAGTAAAAAACACCATATATGAATGCTAATAAACTTAAATATCAATGGATAGGCAAAAAATATGTATGATTAAATGTATGTAAAGCATCTATTTCACGGAGGAAATATTGACTCCGGGACAGAGTTGAGTTAAACTGTAAACCGGGTATTGGGATCAATAAAGCAAGTAGAATATGCAGGATATAAGCTAAGATGAGGAAGTTTAGTGCTTACTCTTTTATAATGGATCTCAGTTCAGAGAGCCTGATCAGGCCCAGGGCAAAGGCGCTGCCAATACATGAAGCAGTCAGTAGCAGGAATCCTGAGATCCAGCCGGGGAGCTGGAGTGAAAGGAAGCCCGAAAGCATGTTGATAGCCAGGAATCCAGCCAGCCTCACAAGTATATCTTTGTTGGCAGGGAGCTTCATTAAACGGAGGACCAGAAATATTTGGGCAAAGGCATAGAAACCTTGCGATATAAGGCTTGAAATGGCAGCGCCAAGTGATTGATGCCGGGGGATCAGGATCAGGTTCAGTACAATATTAATGACTACCGTTATGGCAGCCACAATATTAAGATGGAGTAGATTGTGATTGGCTGTGAGCAGGGTGCCGTACAGATAAGACGTGGAGACAAACAGGAAGCCGATCATTAAAATGCCGAAGATAGTTGAGCTGTTGGGAGCATGTGAATGGTAAAGAAGGTCGATAATCTCAAATTTATAAAAATTTGAGATTACAGCGGCCGACAATCCGGCAACCATCAAAAGGGGAAGGGCTGTACGTACCAGTTCATTCACATCCTCCTTTAACTGAATCATCCTTGAAAACATGGGTAGCAGCAGCATTCCAAAGAGCAGGGAGAACTGTGTGGCTGCCTCGAAGATCCTGTAAGACTGGGCATAAATACCGGCCTGTTCCTTTCCGTTTTCCAGCAGGCGTTCAAGCATTACTGAATCGACACGATTAAACAGGGACATTAGCAGGATCAATAGTGCGAAGGGATAGCTGGATCGAAGAATCTTCAGAGAGCCTGCTAAACTGAACTTCCTGAAAAAGGAGCCGGAGCGGTACCTGACTATGACAGCGCTGGCAAGCAGGGTAAGGGAGTAGGAGACTGTCTGTGCATAAACAAACCATTCAATACGGAAAGGCTTACTGCTAACGTTTCCCCAGAGCAACAGCCCGGTGAATAGGATCATCAGGCTACGGTCCATCACCGAGAGCAGGCTATCGGTTCGATAAAATTGCAAACCGCTTATATTGGTTCTGAAATACAGGATGAAAGAGGCCAGAAACTGGTTCAGTACAAGAATCCACAGCATCTGAAACTGTTCTTGAGAGTACCCAAGGATTTTACCAGATACAAGGACAACGCCGGAATAAATAACAGAAAGAAAAAGTTTCAGGGGGATAATGGTAGCCAGATGCTCCTTTAGTAGTTTCTGATCCCTGGCAATGGCCCGGTTATTATAATTATTAATTCCAACATCAAGCAACATATTGAGGATGAAGGCAAAGTTGAACAGGGAGAAGTAAAAACCGTACATTTCTTCACCTACACGGTTCTGTACCCCAACCTCAATACCAAAAAACCAGATTGGTTTAATCAGCAGGTTCAGGAAGATCAGCAGGGCAAGGTTGGTAATGAAATGTTTTTTCAAACCGGGGTAAATATTTTTTTAATCAATACAAATGTAATAAGTTCGCCCCATAAAAATCACAGATCACTTTGAACCAGGTAATAAAAAGAAAGAAAATTGCTGTAAATACCAGGCTTCTGATGCCGGGTAAGCTTGATGGGATTGGCTGGTTTACTTATGAGACCCTGAAGCGTATTACTACCTCACATCCCGAGGTTGATTTCGTGTTCCTGTTTGATCGTAAATACAGTAAGGAGGTGGTTTTTGGAGAGAATGTAACACCGGTAGTACTGGGACCTCCCACGCGCCATCCTTTTCTATGGTACCTCTGGTTTGAGTTAAGAGTAAAAAGATATCTCCGGCGGACGAAAGCTGATTTGTTTCTAAGTACGGATGGCTTTATCCCTCTTTGCAATAGAACTCCTTCTGTGGCGGTTATCCATGATATAAATTTTGTGCACCGCCCTGGTGACCTTCCCTGGCTGGTGAGGAAATACTACAGGCATTATTTCCCAAAATTTGCATACCAGGCCACCAGAATCGTAACCGTATCGGAATATTCCCGAAGAGATATCATTAACCAGTATGATATACCTGAAGAAAAAGTTGATCTGGCTTACAACGGGGTGAATGAAAGCTTTCGCCCAATCACTGCAGTGCAGGCTGTTGAAGTACGCAAAGAGATTACTGGCGGAGCTCCCTATTTTGTATTTGTGGGGAGTATTCACCCGAGAAAAAATATTACTAACCTTTTAAAAGCTTTTCAGTTGTTTAAGTACGAAAACAGGGCCAATTACAAACTGGTGCTGGTGGGTGAGAAATTTTTCCTGACCAAACCCATGGAGGAACAACTGGAGAAAATGAGAAACAAGAAGGATGTGATCTTCACCGGGCGTTTATCGCCCCAAAAACTGAATGATGTCATTGGAGCTGCATGGGCCATGACATTTGTTCCTTATTTTGAAGGATTCGGGATTCCCATCCTGGAGGCCATGAAATGCGATATCCCAGTGCTTGCCTCCAAAGTTACCAGTCTGCCCGAAATAGCAGGAGATGCTGCCCTGTATGCATCACCCGAAAGTCCAGGTAGTATCAGGGACGGAATGATCAGGGTGGTACGCGAAGAGGGATTGCGTGAAGCCCTGATCGAAAAAGGGAGGATAAGGCGCGAGTTGTTCAGCTGGGACCATACGGCTGAAAAACTCTGGGAGTCGGTCCAACAGGTATTGGACAGCCATGCTTAAGCCATTTCATACCGAAGGCCTTTTAGAGGCTGGCTGTGATGAAGCCGGCAGAGGGTGTCTTGCAGGTCCGGTGTTTGCAGCTGCAGTTATTCTTCCATCAAACTTTGCTAATCCGGTACTGGATGACAGCAAAAAGCTCTCTGCCAAAAAGAGGCAGTTGCTGCGTCCGGTGATTGAGCGGGAGGCTCTTGCATGGGGGGTGGGGCTTGTGGATGAAAAAGAGATTGATCAGATCAATATCCTGAATGCTTCTTTTCTGGCCATGCACAGGGCCCTTGATAAATTACAGCGGATGCCTGCACATCTTTTAATAGATGGAAACCGCTTTACACCTTATGGCGATATTTCCCATTCATGTATAGTAAAAGGCGATGGGATTTATGCATCCATTGCTGCTGCGTCCATACTGGCTAAGACCCATCGTGACGAGTATATGGAGATGCTGCACAGAGAATATCCGGAATATGCTTGGAACAGGAACATGGGATACCCTACCAGGGCTCATCGGAAAGCTGTGTTGGAGCATGGGCCCACCATCTACCACAGACGCTCCTTCAGATTGCTGGATGATCAGACGCGGATCGACTTTTCTTAAACATATGTGTTCCTTATAAAACAGTGGTATACATAATGGTTTCAGAAAGAATTTTGCAATATTTGCAAATCAAATTCCCGAATAGTTTTATCAAATTGCATAAATAGTAGTGATATGAAAAAGATTTTTCTTTTAATGATTGCCCTGGTTTTTTCCTTCCAGGCATGGGTACACGCCGATGAAGGTATGTGGTTGCTTAGCCTTATTGGCCAGGTTAATATGGATGAGATGACCGAGATGGGCCTGCAACTGACCGCTGAGCAGATTTACAGCGTTAACCAGGCCAGTCTGAAGGATGCCGTTGGAGCACTGGATCACGGATCTTGTACGGCCGAACTGGTATCCCCTGATGGATTGTTGCTCACTAACCATCATTGTGGTTATGGGGAGATCCAGAACCACAGTTCCCTTGAGTATGACTATCTGAAAGATGGATTCTGGGCCATGACCCGTGATGAAGAGCTTCCCAACGAGGGCAAGACCATCACTTTCCTGGTACGGATGGAGGAGGTAACCAGCAGGATTGCTCCTGAACTGAATGAGGAGATGGGAATGCAGACACGTGCCTCCAAGATCCGCTCACTTTCGGAAACCATAACAGAAGAAGCTACAGAAGGGACACACTTTGAGGCCCGTGTAAGAAGCATGTTCAATGGCAACAGGTTTTTCCTTTTTGTAACAGAAACTTACAGGGATGTACGCCTGGTTGGCGCACCACCCGAATCCATTGGTAAATTCGGTCACGATACCGACAACTGGATGTGGCCCCGTCATACAGGCGACTTTTCCATGTTCAGGGTTTATACAGGTCCTGATGGATTGCCAGCCGATTACAGCGCTGATAACGTGCCCCTGAAATCCAGGCATTATCTTCCCATTTCCATGGATGGATATGAGAAGGGAGATTTCACTATGGTGATGGGCTTCCCAGGAAGTACTTCCCGTTATATGACCTCCTGGGAAATTCAGGAATCGCTTGAAATAGATCACCCCATTCGCATAAAGGTAAGGGGAATCAAGCTGGATTTGATGATGCAGGATATGCAGGCCGACGAAAAGGTAAGGATTCAGTATGCATCCAAGCATTCTCGTTCCTCTAACTATTGGAAGAATTCCATTGGAATGAGTAAAGGACTGAAAAAACTGCATGTAATAGAGAAGAAGCAGCAGATTGAAGCGGACTTCACTGCATGGGTAAACCAGGATGAAGCACGTAAGGCACTTTATGGGAATGCGCTGATGGATATTCAAACAGCCGTAGAGGGGCGGGCTGAACTGCAAGTCGCTTCAAGTTATATGATTGAGGCCTATTTCCTGGGAATGGAGACTGTAATGTTCGGGCGCAACCTGAGGGAACTTGAGATGACGCTGGCCGACCCGGAGCCTGATCAGGAGCAGATCACAAAGATTACCACTGGCTTGAAGGAAAGTGCGGAGAGATTTTATAAAGATTACAATCCTTCCACAGATAAAAAGATTATGACCGCTATGGTGAACCTGATGATCGACGAGGTGGGTGATGAATATCTGCCTTCCACCATATTTGAGGTCAAAACCAAGTACAAGGGCAATGCTGCTAAATATGTAGATAACTACTTTAAAAAGTCCATTCTCACCGATCAGAGCAGGTACAATGCATTTATGGACAATCCTTCCCTGAAGGCGTTGAAGAAAGATCCCGGCTACCTTGCGGTACTGGCCTCCCAGAAGCTTTATGAAATTGGAGGCAAAATGGCTCAGTTTGAAGAGAGTTACAGCAGGGGGGCAAGGTTGTTTCTGAAAGGGCTGGTGGAGATGAATCCCGATAAGGATTTCTATTCCGATGCCAATTCAACCATGCGGATAAACTATGGTGTGGTAGGGGATTACTATCCCAGGGATGCGGTTCTATATACCCATTATACTACACTGAAAGGTGTGATGGAAAAGGAGGATCCCAATAACTTTGAATTTGTTGTGTCGGACAGGCTCAAAGAGTTGTATAAAAACAAGGACTATGGACCTTATGGTGAGGATGGAACACTCAATGTCTGTTTTACAACCAACAATGATATTACCGGAGGAAACTCGGGTAGCCCAGTTTTGAATGGAAATGGCGAATTGCTTGGTCTTGCCTTTGATGGCAACTGGGAAGCCATGAGCGGTGATGTGGCATTTGAAACTGAACTTCAGAAGTGCATCAATGTGGATATCAGGTATGTCCTCTTTGTTATAGACAAATATGCAGGAGCAAAACATCTGGTGGATGAAATGACACTTGTTAGCTCACCTGCTGAAGAGGCAGAACCTGTGCAAGAAGCAGCTCCGGCAGAGGAAGTAGTCCCTGTTGCTGAAGCCGTAACTGTTGAGTAATGCAACCATGGGCCCGGGCGAAATAGTCATATACACAGACGGAGCTGCCCGGGGAAATCCCGGTCCAGGCGGATATGGGGTAGTGATGCTGTATGGAAAGCACCGCAGGGAGCTCTCAGAAGGTTTCAGGTTAACCACCAATAACCGGATGGAGTTACTTGCTGTGATAAGGGGATTGGAAACCCTGAAGCGGGATGATTTGAGTGTGAAGATCTATACTGACTCGCGTTATGTTTCCGATGCGGTGAATAAAGGATGGGTTTTTAACTGGGAGGCAAAACGCTTTAAGAACAAGAAGAATGTGGATCTCTGGCAGCGGTTCCTGGTGGTGTACCGGAAGTATAAGGTACAGTTTATCTGGGTGAAGGGGCATGCCAGTATTCCGGAAAATGAAAGATGCGACAGGCTGGCCGTTGAGGCCAGTCACGGCACATCACTTCAGGAAGATTCCGGGTATGTGGAAAACAAGGATGAAACTTTAATATAGTTTTTCTTAAATTTCAGTACCAAATCGGATTCATATGTTAAGTAAGTCAATCCTAATCTACCAGGGACCGCTATCTTTCAGTACTATTGATTTGCTGCTGTCTAAGTTTAAAGTAGCTGCCCAGGATCATGATCTCTCTTTCAAGACTTACAAGAAGATGATCTCTGTAATGATAGAGGCTCTGGAAAATATCTCCAAATATAGTGACCAGTTTCAGTACAATGGTGAGTGCACTTCCGACTTTTATCCATCCTGCCGAATAAGCTGTAGCGACTCTTTGATTGAGATGGAAACAAAGAACCCGGTAAAGAAGAGAGATGTTTCTCTGCTCAGAAAGAGGATTGACCTGGTGAATGAGCATGACAATGAGGCCTTAAAAGAACTTTATAAGTCCACCATGAACAATGGGAAATTTTCAGCCAAAGGAGGAGCTGGCCTGGGACTAATCGAGATGGCAAAAACCACCGGTAATAAACTGGAATATACTTTTGAAAATCTAACGAAAGACTATTTCCTCTATACCTTCAGGGTTTCGATGAATATGTAGATGCACTGTTCTAATTCGTGCAGTCCGGGTTCGGTTTCGAACACTTTTTTTATTCCATCCCAGCTGGTTCCTATTCTAACAGTTTTAAATTTAGTATACTAAATCTTGTGGCACGAAAACTGTGTAATCTAACATAACTGAAGAGATATGTGGAGGAATTTTTTTACTGTAGCCTTAAGGAATATCAGTAAACATAAAGTATTTACTTTGATAAATGTATCTGGATTGGCCATTGGTCTGGCAAGTTCGATCCTGATACTTTTGTTCATTGTTAAAGAGGTGAGCTTCGATCGTTTTCATGAAAACAGTCATCGGATTCACAGACTTTATATCAATGGATTAATGGGAGAACAATCATTTCGTGGGGCGTGGACCTCCATGATTATGGCTCCAACTTTTACCGAGGAAATTCCGGAAATTGATGAGTATGTCAGGTTTGATGTCTATAATCAGTGCCTGGTCTGGTATGAAGTGGAGAGTCATATAGAGGATCATTTTCTTTTTTCTGATTCGAGCATATTTGACGTTTTTAGTATCAACCTGATTAAAGGAGATCCGTTCACAGCCCTTTCCAAACCTAATTCAATTATTATAACAGAGGAGAAGGCCAGACTATATTTTGGTGATGAAGATCCTCTGGGCCTTCCCCTGAATGTGAATAGCGACAGCAATTATTATTACGTGACCGGTGTATTTGAAGCAATGCCGGAGAACTCTCATTTTTTTGCCGACTTTATTGCTTCCATGGAGACCCTCGACTGGGAGAGCAATTTGACCTGGTTCCAGAATTCCATATTCAGTTATGTTCTTTTGAAACCGGGGGCCGATCCTGCACTGGTTGAAAAGAAAATAGCTGGTGTCATGGCTGAACACATCAAGGGAGAACTACAGTCCATTCTGGGAGTAGGACCAGAGGAATGGGCCCGGGGAGGGAACAGTTATGGGGTATACCTGCAGCCCCTGCTTGCCATCCATCTGCAGCCGGATATTGAAGTGGGGATGGACAGCTGCTTTCGCCCGGTTAATGACAGGCTCTATGTGCACATTTTTGCCTTGATTGCATTTTTCATCCTGATCATAGCCTCCATTAATTTCATGAATCTTTCCACGGCCAGGTCGGCTATCAGGGCCCGGGAAATCGGGATCAGGAAAGTGGCCGGATCCCAGCGCTCATTGCTGATCTACCAGTTTCTGACTGAATCGGTTGTTCTGAGCCTGATGGCGCTGGCTTTTGCATTGATTATTGTGGAACTTTTCCTGCCATGGTTTAACCATGCCATGGAGCTTAACCTGAAGCTGGAGCCTGAACAATATCGCTTCCTTTTGCCTTTCGTGTTGCTTTTGGCTCTCATAGTGGGTCTTCTCAGTGGGATCTATCCGGCTTTGTTCCTCTCCAGGTTCAAACCGGTGGACGGAATCAAAGGAGGTTTTCTGGGCAACAGGAAGGCGAACCTTTTCAGATCTATCATGGTTGTTACCCAGTTTACCATATCAGTGGCCATTATTGTGGGAACACTTATTGTTTCAAACCAGTTGCGTTTTATGCTGAATAAGGATCTTGGATATGATAAGGATCAATTGGTGGTGCTGAAAAGGACCTATCCGCTGGGAAGAAGCCTCCAGTCTTTCTGTCGTGAGATTGAAAAAATACCCGGGGTGGTTTCAGCAAGCAACTCAACAACTTACCTGGGATATGACAACAGTACAGAAACATACCAGATTAAGGGTAGAGAGGCTGCCCGGAACTATCTTTTTGCATGTAACTATGTGGATGAAGAATTTATGAAGACCTACAATTTTCGAATGGCCAATGAGGAGAGCCGCTTCTTTGATAACAATATTTCCACAAATCAATCCTCTATTTTGATTAATGAAGCAGCTGCCTTTGAGTTTGGAATCACCGATCCTAAGAACACCATCATCCTGGAGCCGACCATTGAAGGTGATACCAACCAGTTGAGAATTATTGGCGTCATCGAAGACTTTCATCACAGCTCTCTCAGAGAACCTGTGGGGCCCTATATGCTCAGGTATAAGGAGGAGGATATGGACTGGTCAGGTTATATTACTGTAAGGTTGGGTGTGGCAGGAGAGGGAGTTCCCATTACGATTAACAAGATTAAGAAGACATGGATGAACATGACCGGCGATGCTCCTTTTCAATTCTTTTTTCTGGATGATGAGCTGGATAATTATTATAAGGAGGAAAGTCGGACCGGCAGGGTTTCCTTACTGTTTGCTATTCTTGCTACTTTTATCGCCTGCCTGGGTTTGTTTGGACTGACCCTTCATAATACCCATAGAAGGATACGTGAAATCGGAATCAGAAAAGCCATGGGTGCTTCCATCGGTGATGTAATTAGGGTAGTTTCCCGTGAAGTAGTGCTTTTGATGGGAATCTCTGTGCTGCTGGCCTGGATTGTAGCCTTTTTATTTATGCAAAATTGGTTGCATGATTTTCCATTTAACATTGGATTCAAAGCCTGGATCTATATTGTTTCGGCCCTGTCAGCCATGTTTCTTGCCATTGCTTCAGTCACCCTGCTTGCCTATCGGGCTGCCAGACGCAATCCGGCCTCCATATTGCATTATGAGTAGTTTGAATGGTCAGAAGCCTCCCTCTTTCCTGACCTTTTCAAGGTCCTCGGGGGTGTCCACACCAAGAGACGGAAGATGGCTAACTGCAGTTTGTATGGTTATTCCATGTTCCAGCCAGCGCAATTGTTCCAGCGATTCGGCCTGTTCCAGTGAAGATGGAGATAGGTTCACCACCTGTTCCAGGATCTCCCGCTGAAAGGCATAGAGCCCGATATGGGTGTAGAAGTGCAGTTTGCCGGGCGACTTTCCAATCGTATTTTCCCTCACAAAAGGAATAGGAGACCTGGAGAAATAGAGTGCTCTGAAGGATCGGTCCACCACTACTTTTACTACATTGGGATTTTTCAGCTCTTCTTCATCATTCATCTGCCTGATCAGAGTGGCTATTCCTGCCTCAGGAAAATTAAAGCAATCGATTAGTGTCTGTAGTTGTTCTTTGCGGATCAGGGGTTCGTCGCCCTGAATGTTGACCACATGACTGAAGGTGAGTTTTTCCTGATTCTCATATCGCCTGGCAGCTTCAGCGCAGCGTTCGGTACCACTTCTATGCCTTGATGAGGTCATTTGTGCCATCCCTCCAAATTTTCGCACAGCATCATAGATGCGTTGATCGTCAGTGGCCACAACCAGATGTTTAAACAGGGAGGATGCTCCTTCATAAACCCACTGAATCATGGGTTTGCTCCCCAGCAGGGCCAGAGGTTTTCCCGGAAACCGGGTTGATGCATATCTTGCAGGTATTATACCCAGGAATTCAGCCATTTTTTTATTTCAAAAATAGGAAACTATGGGGATAAATCTTTTTGAATCCGGTTAAAATTGTAATTTTGTCATACTTTCAGGTTATTTTGTCAGAAGCAACATGGAGATTCAACAGATAAAACAGCGCTTTGCGATTATAGGAACATATCCCGGACTGGACAGGGCCATTGATATTGCAAGACAGGTGGCACCTACCGACTTGAGTGTCCTGATTTCAGGGGAGAGCGGGACCGGTAAGGAGGCGTTTCCACAGATAATTCACGCCCTTGGAGGCAGGAGGCATGGACCTTATACTGCTGTGAATTGCGGAGCCATTCCTGATGGTACCATCGATTCCGAATTGTTTGGTCATGAAAAGGGTGCTTTTACCGGAGCAACAGATACAAGGAAAGGGTATTTTGAAGTCTCCGACGGAGGAACCATCTTTTTGGATGAAGTGGCCGAATTGCCCCTTTCCACCCAGGTTCGCCTATTAAGAGTGCTTGAAACAGGTGAGTTTATAAGGGTAGGCTCCTCCAAGGTATTGAAAACCGATGTCAGGATAGTTGCCGCCACCAATCTGGACGTAAGCCAGGCCATAAAAAAGGGTAAATTCAGGGAGGATCTGTTTTATCGCCTGAATACTGTTCCAATCCAGATGCCCTCTTTGAGGGAACGAGGAAACGACATCCTGTTACTGTTTAGAAAGTTTGCTTCAGATTTTTCGGAACGCTACCGCATGCCGCCCATCAAGCTGGATGAAGAGGCACGCCAGATATTGCTGAACTACGAATGGCCGGGAAATGTGCGACAGCTGAGAAATATTACCGAACAACTTTCAGTTATTGAACAGGATAGGGAAGTCTCTGCGGCTGTTTTAACACACTATTTGCCCGATTATCATAAAACCCGTTTGCCTGCGTTGATAAATAAGACCTCTTTGACTGAGGATGCATTCAATTCAGAAAGGGAAATCCTCTACAAAGTACTCTTCGATATGAAGAGTGATATGAATGATCTGAAAAAGCTGGTGGCTCAGATCATGGAGAAGGGTTCGGTCGGCTCTGATATTGAGCAGGAGAATGAAGGGCTCATTAAGAAGCTTTACTCCATTGATAATCTGACGGCTGATGTTGAAAATCTGGTCACCCCAAAGGGTCCGGTCAGGAATGAAAGGGATGAAGAGAATATCCAGGACACGGAGGAGATTGTGGAAGAGTCTCTGTCTCTGGAGGACAAGGAAATCGAATTGATAATCAAGGCCCTTGACAAGCACAATGGAAAAAGGAAGTATGCAGCACAGGACCTGGGAATCTCTGAAAGAACCCTGTACAGGAAGATCAAAGAATACGATATTGAATAAGATATGAAAAGGATTGGTCGATATACAAGGGTGCTTGCAGTTGTGCTAGCCCTTCTGCTTACGCTTACAGCATGCAAAGTATCATACTCCTTCAGTGGGGTCAATATATCGCCTGAAGTGTTGACCTATTCTGTAGAGTATTTTCAAAATCGGGCACCCATTGTTCAGGCGCAACTGAGCCAGGTATTTACCGATGCTCTGATGGACAAGATTCAGGGGAATACAAGCCTTGACCTTTCAACGGATGGCGGTGATGTCAGCTTTTCGGGAGAAATCACCGGGTATGAGACCAGGCCCACGGCCATCACCAGCAGAGAAACGGCAGCACGAAACAGACTTACTATTTCGGTGCGGGTAAAATATACCAATGCAATGGAACCGGATCTGGATTATGATTCCAGCTTTTCCCGGTATGAGGATTATGATTCTTCGCAGGACCTGACCTCTGTTGAAAATGAGCTTATTGAGTTGATTGTTGAGAATCTTGTGGAAGATATATTTAACAAGGCTTTTATTTCCTGGTAACCCTGCTATATATGAACGCATCAGATATTATACGCCTGCTGAACACCAACCATTATGCACCTGCCGATCTGGAGGAGGTGAACAAGATTTGCAGGAATTTTCCTGAGTTTGGCATTGCCCATATGTTGAAGGTTCGAATTATGGAGACGCTGGGCTATGAGAATCAGAAGCAACTGAAGATTGCAGCCGTTTACTCCATGGACCGCAAGAAGCTATTCAAGCTGGTAACGGAAGTGAAGTTGCCCTCCGAGCCAGAAACAGAACCAGAGCCTGTTGATGATTCCACCGGGATCATCCAGTTTTCAGAGGAAAACAATGAGCACGCTGATGTTATTATTGAACAGCACGCGCCTTATGCCGGGCAGGAGACGGACGCTGATCTGCTCGAATTTGACGAGGATTCGACGGAAGAGCTCCTGGAGGTTGTGGATGAGGAAGTTCCTGATGTGCCGGAAGAAGTCTCAGAAGATCCTCCAGAGGGGAATAATGATAACGATCTTATTGCCAGCTTCATTAATGGTGAGCCCGGCCCCATACGTGCCGATCAAGAAACCACGCTGAAAGGGGATGTTTCACTGGCATCCATCAGGGAGCATGATGGCTTTATTACAGACACTCTGGCTCAGATTTATGTGAAGCAGGGACTCTTTGCCAAAGCCATTTATGCCTACGAGAAATTAAGTTTGAAATATCCGGAAAAAAGTGCTTACTTTGCAGCTCAAATTGAGAAAATTAGGAATATAAACCATTCATAAAGAGGCATTAATATGTTTATAATATTTACGGTACTGATTGTTGTAACTTGCATCTTTACCATTTTAATCGTACTTGTTCAGAATTCCAAAGGTGGCGGACTGGCTTCAAACTTTTCATCATCCAATCAGTATATGGGTGTTCGCAAAACCGCCGACTTTCTTGAGAAAGCTACATGGATTCTGGGATCTGCATTGATTTTATTCAGCCTTCTGGCCGGAATCACTGTTCCTAAAGCAGGAGAAGCTGACAATTCACGCCTTCAGGGTCAATTTGACGAAACTATTATGGATCAACCTGCACAGACCATTGATCTTCCTGAATCTTTTGGTACTGAGCCTGCCGAAGACGGTGAAGAATAAAAAATATGATATTTTTTCAGATGAAGAGTGCCAGTATGTCATATTACTGGCACTTTTTTTTTGTTTATACCCTTTGGCACAAATTATGCTAATGAGTTAGCGATTTTGATAATGTCGAACTTATAAAATTCAAAACAAAAATGGCAGAACTTAAAGGTAAGATCCTTGCAGGTAAAATTCTTGTTTGCCCTTCAGAGGCTGAGGAACAAACCGCCAGTGGTATCATCATTCCCGAAACAGCGAAAGAGAAACCACAGAATGGAAAAGTGGTAATGGTAGGAGCCGACAAAAAGGACGAGCCCATGGAAATTAAAGTGGGTGACCAGGTTCTTTACGGTAAATTTGCCGGTCAGGAATTAACCATTGATGAAGAAGACTATCTGCTTATGTCGCAGAGTGATGTTTTATTCATTTCCAAGTAAATAACCAATAAAAAGAATAAAAATGGCAAAAGAGATTAAATTTGATATGGAAGCCCGTGATCAGCTGAAAAGCGGTATCGATCAACTGGCTAACGCTGTCAAAGTAACACTGGGGCCGAAGGGTCGCAATGTAATTATTGAGAAGAAATTTGGTGCACCACAGGTCACCAAGGATGGTGTAACCGTTGCAAAAGAGGTGGATCTCGAAGATCCCATCGAGAATGTAGGTGCACAGATGGTTAAAGAGGTTGCCTCCAAGACCAATGATGATGCCGGTGATGGAACAACTACAGCCACAGTACTGGCACAATCCATTGTTCAGGTAGGACTTAAAAACGTAACTGCAGGAGCCAATCCAATGGACCTGAAAAGGGGAATTGAGAAAGCAGTTGCAGAGGTTGTGAAGAGTCTTATGAGCCAGTCCCAGGAGGTAGGTGATGACAACCAGAAGATACAGCAGGTTGCAGCCATCTCGGCTAACAATGAAGCTTCCATTGGAGCCCTGATTGCAGAGGCCATGTCGAAGGTGAAGAAAGAGGGTGTGATTACCATTGAAGAGTCAAAATCTTCAGACACCTATGTGGATGTTGTTGAAGGTATGCAGTTTGATCGTGGTTACATTTCTCCTTATTTCGTTACTGATACTGAGAAAATGGAAGCCGTATTGGAGAATCCGTATATCCTGATTCACGACAAGAAGATATCTACCATGAAGGACCTTCTTCCTGTTCTTGAAGCCACTGCTCAGACAGGTCGTCCTTTGATGATCATTGCTGAAGATGTGGATGCAGAAGCTCTTGCCACACTGGTAGTGAATAAGCTTCGCGGATCACTCAAGATCGCTGCTGTTAAGGCTCCTGGTTTTGGTGACAGAAGAAAAGAGATGCTGGAAGATATTGCCATCCTGACCGGTGGGACAGTTATTTCCGAAGAGAAAGGATTGAAATTGGAAGGCGCCGAGCTGGAAATGCTGGGAAGTGCTGAAAAGATTTCCATCGACAAGGAGAACACTACCGTTGTAAACGGAGGTGGTGAGAAGGCAATGATTGAAGCCAGGGTTGGACAGATCAAAAAGCAGATCGAGAATACTACATCAGATTACGATCGTGAGAAGCTTCAGGAACGACTTGCCAAGTTGGCAGGTGGTGTTGCTGTAATCTATGTTGGAGCTGCTTCTGAAGTTGAAATGAAATCCAGGAAAGACCTGTTTGATGATGCACTCAGTGCTACCCGCGCTGCAGTTGAAGAAGGAATCATCCCCGGTGGTGGTGTTGCCTACCTTCGTTCAGTTAAGAAACTTGAAAAATTCAAGGGATCAAACGAGGATGAAAATACAGGTATTGCTATTGTAAGAAGGGCCCTTGAAGAGCCACTTCGCCAGATCGTAGAGAACGCAGGACTGGAAGGTTCAGTTGTTGTAAGAGAGGTCTTCGATGGCAAAGATGATTATGGTTACAATGCCCATACTGAGAAGTACGAGAACCTGTTTGCAGCAGGGGTTATCGATCCTACTAAAGTGGCACGCATTGCCCTTGAAAATGCCGCTTCCATTGCTGGTATGCTCCTTACCACCGAGTGTGCAATCGTTGATATTCCCGAGCCGGAGCCCCCAATGCCTGCTGGCGGTGGAGGAGCCCCCGGAATGGGCATGATGTAGTATTTTACTTACATCCATATATTCTCAAGAGGCTGTTCCTTCGGGTTCAGCCTCTTTTTATTAACTGCTTAGAGGAAGCTGTGGGGGGCTGGCACATATATCCCGGAGATTCACTATCTTTGTGGGCGCAAAAAACGGCCGATTTTTTATGGATAATATTCGCAACTTCTGTATAATAGCCCACATCGATCATGGGAAGAGTACCCTGGCTGACAGGCTGCTGATGAAAACCGGCACTCTGGATGAGAGGGATTTCCAGGACCAGGTGCTGGACGATATGGAACTGGAGCGTGAACGGGGAATCACCATTAAAAGTCATGCCATCCAGATGGAGCATGAGTACCATGGAAAAAAGCATCTGCTGAACTTGATCGATACTCCGGGACATGTGGATTTCTCCTACGAGGTAAGCCGTTCCATTGCAGCCTGTGAAGGGGCACTCTTGATTGTAGATGCCACACAGGGAATTCAGGCACAGACCATTTCTGTTCTCTACCAGGCTATCGATCATGACCTTGAAATTATTCCGGTGCTGAATAAGATGGATATGGAAAGTGCCATGCCAGAAGATGTGAAGGACCAGATTGAGGATTTGATCGGTTGTGATCGGAATGAGATTATCGAGGCCAGTGGAAAAACGGGACTTGGTGTGGATGAGATTCTGGAGGCCATTATTGAACGGATTCCTGCGCCGAAAGGCGATCCGGCGGCTCCGCTTCAAGCCCTTATATTTGATTCTGTATATAATTCATATCGTGGAATTTTCGCCTATTTCCGGGTCTTAAATGGCTCCATCCGCAAAGGGGAACTGGTGAAGTTTATTGCAACAGACAAAGAGTACAATGCCGATGAGGTTGGGGTGCTGAAGCTCGGTCCCGAACCAAGGGATGTGTTGTCGGTCGGTGATGTGGGTTACATAATTTCAGGGATAAAGACCTCCAGGGAGGTGAAGGTGGGTGATACCATTACCCATGTGAATCGGCCCACTCAGGAAATTATTGCCGGATTCGAGGATGTAAAGCCCATGGTATTTGCAGGGATCTATCCCATTGATGCAGATGACTATGAGGATCTCAGGGCATCCATTGAGAAGCTGCAGTTAAACGATGCATCTCTCACTTTTATTCCGGAATCATCAGCTGCACTCGGTTTTGGATTTAGGTGTGGCTTCCTGGGACTGCTGCATATGGAGATTATCCAGGAGCGACTCGATCGGGAGTTTAATATGGATGTGATTACCACGGTCCCCAATGTATCTTTCAATGTAATCAGCACCAAGGGAGAACTGGTGGAGGTTCATAATCCATCGGGACTGCCTGCGCAAACGGCCATCGATCATATTGAGGAGCCATTTATCACAGCCCAGGTGATTTCCCAGTCCGAATATGTTGGATCGGTAATGAACCTTTGCCTGGATAAGCGTGGAACCCTGAAAAACCAGGTCTACCTCACAAGCAATCGAGTGGAACTCACTTTCGATATGCCACTGGCCGAGATTGTATTTGATTTCTACGATAGGCTAAAGAGTATTTCCAAGGGCTATGCTTCATTTGACTATCATCCCAACGGATATCAGAAGGCCGACCTGGTGAAACTGGATATCCTTTTGAACGGGGAGATGGTGGATGCACTCTCCACACTGATTCACCGTGACAATGCCTATGACTTTGGAAGAAGGATGTGTGTGAAGCTAAAAGAGCTGATTCCCAGGCAACAATACGAGGTTGCCATCCAGGCTGCCATTGGTGCCAAGGTAATTGCCAGAGAGACTGTCAAGGCGGTTCGGAAAGATGTAACTGCCAAATGTTACGGTGGCGATATTACCCGAAAGCGTAAACTGCTGGAAAAGCAGAAAAAAGGGAAGAAAAGAATGCGTCAGGTGGGAAACATTGAAGTCCCGCAGTCCGCATTCCTGGCTGTACTTAAGCTTGATTAACCAGGCGAAAACTATCCCTCATCAAGTACCAGTTTATACCCTTTCCCGTGCACATTGATGATCTGTACACCGGGATCCGGTTTCAAGTATTTTCTAAGCTTGGTAATATAGACATCCATGCTTCTTGCATTGAAGTAATTGTCGTCAATCCAGATGGCTTTCAGGGCGAAATTCCGTTCCAAAACCTGGTTGATATTATTGCAGAGCAGTTTTAGCAGCTCAGATTCTTTGGTGGTCAGTTTTTGCTCAGTGCCCTTTCCGGTAAGCATTTGTTTGTTCACATCGAAAGTGAACGATCCAATTTCCCAGCTTTCTTTGTCACCACCCCGACTACCCATTGTACGTCGGAGGATGGCTTCAATTCTGAAGAGCAGTTCCTCCATACTGAAGGGCTTGGTCATATAGTCATCTGCGCCCAGGGAGAAGCCTTCCAGCACATCCTCCTTCATGGACTTGGCTGTCAGGAATATAATCGGGATGGTGCTGTTGAGCATCCTTATTTCTGAAGCCAGGGTAAATCCGTCTTTTACCGGCATCATTACATCCAGCAGGCACAGATCATAGTGAAACTGCTCAAAATGTCTGAAGGCTTTTTCACCATTGCTTACCCAATCGGTTTCATAATTTTTAGCCTGGAGGTATTCCTGGAGCAGAGAGCCCAGGTTTTCATCATCTTCTGCCAGCAAAATCCGGCTTTTTATCTCATTCATGGCTTATCTTTTATCTTCTCTTCTGTAAAGGTAAATGAATATCGAACCTGGAGCCCTTATTGGGCTCACTTTTTATCTTGATGCTTCCCCCGTGTTCCTCCACGATCAGTTTGACATAGCTGAGCCCAAGCCCAAAGCCTTTTACATTGTGTACATTGCCGCTTGGGACCCGGTAGAATTTGTCAAATATTCGTTTCTGGTCCTCCTTGCTGATTCCCATTCCGTTATCCGCCACTGAGACTATTACCATTGCATTTTCATTCCGGGTGGAAATAGTTATTTCGGGATTTCGTGTGGTATATTTCATGGCATTCTCCATGAGGTTAGAGATCACATTTGTAAGGTGCATCATGTCCCCGCTTACCACCGCCTGGTCAGCTTCCGGATGGAACACCAGTTTTCCGCTCCGTTTATCCATTTGAAGCAGAAAATTTTGTGCAACGGTTTCAATAATGTCGTGGAGGTCCACGTTCTCACTTTTTAGCTTCAGTTCTCCATGATCAAAAATTGCCATTTGAAGTACTCTTTCTACCTGGTAACCAAGCTGTTTGCTTTCTGTTTGGATGATCCCGGAGATATGTCCCAGGTTTTTCTGTTCATCGGGAATGGATCTGTCGCTGAGCATTTGTGATGCAAGGCTAATGGTTGAGATGGGTGTTTTAAGCTCATGAGTCATGTTATTTACAAAATCGTTCTTCATCTCGGCGAGTCGCTTCTGTTTAAACATGATATAAAGTGTAAGGCTGAACATGGCTATAATGAAAAGGGTGATCAAAAGCGAGGAGCCTCCCATTATTCCCATGGTTTTACGAAGCATCTGCCTTTCCCCGGGGAAATAGATACTGATATAGGTGGAGCGGTTAAATACACTGCGGGGAAACAGCGATCTCCTGAAATACCTGCATTGCTCATATTCATTGAAGTTAGAGGAGCTGAATATGGGTGCATGCCCCATTTCATATACGGCATATTCGAAGGGAAAACCAACCCCACGTGCTGAAAGTTTTTGGGAAAGAGATGTTGCAATTTGAGTGCCGGAAACCTTGTCCAATACCTGACCCTCCTGCATTAGCATTTTTTTGACAATATGGTCCACAAAAAATTCTTGTCTCTCTACCTGTTTCCTCAGATCCCTTCTTACCAGGTCCGGATGCATGGCTGAAACAAGAATGGTGTCCTGGGTGGAGAGATCTTCACCCACAACAACCAGGAGCGAATCGTTGATCATTACCACTTTCTGGTTGGCCAGGGAAGGATCTGGCGGTGTATACTTAAACACATTATCTTCCGCTTCAATAGCTATATCCACACTGCTTTCGGTCCGGTCATAGGAACTGCGTGCATCGATATGGAAATTCCAGACAGCTTGACTCTGGTGTTGGACCACCGGGGGACGGATCTCATCCAGAATGGTAATTACTGTTTCATTCTGAACCAGTTCATCGGAGATTTCTGAAAGCACATCATTTACAACCAGTCCAAGCTGGTGCTCTTCCGATTCAAGGGATCGCCTGATCCAGTAAACCTGAACCATGATCATGGCCATCATGGCCAGTGCAAGGAATATTGATACGATCCATAGAATTGTGCGACTCATGGCTTAAAGATACTATCCCTCATTGGTTCAGCCAGAGTGTTTTAACAATCTTTAACTTCCTTTAAACCTATCTAACTGTATTCTGCCATAAATTCGTTCCATGATGAAGATATGGAAGTAGTGAAAAAGAAGCAAAAAAAAGTTAAGAAATAATACAAGTAGTTTAAGATGCTTTAGCAGGCAAATTTGGTTTAGTTTCAGGGTTAATTGGTAAAGCTGCTCGTCCTCCCGGCGGGCAGCTTTTTTTTGGTGCTTGATGGGGATTGAATATCTTGCAAAAAAAGCACCCTTTTGTTGCAGAAAGATTTTTATAGGATACTGGGACTATCCCCGGGGTCAACAAAGAAGCAGATTAAAAGTGCCTATCGTAAACTGGCACTGAAATACCATCCCGACAGGAATCCCTCACCGGCTGCCCGACAAAAGTTCCAGGAGATTACCGAGGCCTATGATAAGCTGCTGGATTATCCTGGAGCTGGAATAGAAGATGCTACATCATACGATGAGCAAGTGGCCGCTGAGATCCTCAGAAGGGAACGAGAATTAATGAAGCAGAGGGCCAGGGCTCAGAGGGAGAAAAAGAAACAACAGGATGAGTATTTCAACAGGCCGGAATGGCACGATCCCATCCTCTTTCTAAAATATGCGGGAAACTATATTCTCTTTCTTTTCGCGCTGTCATCCGTGGTTTTACCTATCCTGCTGGCCATTCTTGAAGACCCGGCCAGCCTGGCAGGCACTTCCATTTTTATAGTTCTGGGTGTAATCCTCCTGGTTTTCCTTCCAGTGGAAAGTGTCCTGTGGAGGTTTATGGCAGGATTACTTGGTGGAGGAATCGTGTCTACGGTGGTATTGAAGCTTTTCAGGGTACGTTCCAAGACCAGCTATCTGCTTACACCAGGACTAATTGTGAAAATGGCCATCTGGATCTTTTCCCTGGATATGCTTTTTGATCTGGTAATCGGAATATTCCCATTTTACCGAAAGATGTTCAGGCCGGTAATAAAGCAGGGAATCACACTGGATTCCCTTTACAAAGAGGGTTATCAAAATTATCAGGAACTTCCGGTATACTCTGTTATGTATCCCCTTATCAGATGGTTGTTCTGACTACCAGAGCAGAAGTCGCTCTTTGTTTTTAATCCGGGAAAGGTCAGATGGAACACACATGCGAACTGTTTCAAAGCCACTAATAGAAAGCATAAAATTGCTTATTCTGACAGTATTGATCTCTCCCTGAATATGGATCAGGTAATCGATATTTTTTAATGCATCCAGGTAATACCCGTTTTCGGTCCTGTTTTTAATAATCCGGAAGGTGATTAATGCATCATCATCAATGTAAGAGAAGTGGGAAAACACCTGATCCTCCTTGAGTTTGCGATGATAAAGCCTGAGATCATCCTGCTTTTCAAAATTCATATGAAGCGACTGGTTAATCATCCAACACAGCTTATAATCAGGTTCATCTGTTACAATACCCAGAAGACAGAAGTCCTCCTCGATGGCCATTTCAAGCTTATGTTTTTTAACTCCCATGGCTACACGGTATGAATGGTTTTAAGTGCCGCTTTTGAGGCCTGTTGTTCCGCCTCCTTTTTTGAATCGCCCCGGCCTGTTCCTTTCTCCTCTTCATTTAGCAGGATGGTGGCGAAAAAGGAGGGTGTGTTTTTACCCGTGATTTGCTCTTCCTTACTTTCAAAGCTGATTTCCACCCTGTTTTGCTGTGACCATTCGATCAGTCTGCTCTTATAATCGGGGTCCTTTTGAACCAATTTGGCAAGATCGATATGTTTTGCCATGATCTTTTTTTCAAAAAACCGCCTGGCAGCATTGTAACCCCGGTCCAGGTAAATGGCCCCAACAAATGCTTCCAGGGCATTTCCGTAAATATGCTTGGCGTTGTTAGCGAGGGGTATTGCTGGATCGATCATTCCGGGTAAATTAATCTTGGTAGCCAGGTAATCCAGGGTTTTTCTTTTGACGATACGGGCACGAATTTTGCTCATAAACCCCTCATCAGCATCCGGAAAACGTTTGAAAAGATAATCTGCTACAATGGTGCCCAGTACTGCATCGCCCAGGTATTCGAGGCGTTCATTATTAAGATGGATTCCGGAGCTGTCTTTTTTAAGTGCGGATTTTGGAATGAAGGCAAGCTTATACAGCGATAGTGTGCGGGGTAAGAAGCCCAGCATACGAACCAGGTCCAGATAGAAACCCCGGTTCTTCAAGTAACTAATTCTTAAATTTCCTGAAAATGGCGGAGGTATTGTGTCCTCCAAAGCCAAAGGTATTGCTTAAGCCCACATTTACAGCCCGCTTCTGTGCTTTATTGGCGGTCAGGTTCAGTTTGGGATCAATTTCCGGGTCAAGGGTATTTAGATGGATTGTGGGAGGTACAATACCATGAACAATCGACAGGATGACGGCCATGGATTCAATGGCTCCAGCGGCACCCAGCAGGTGGCCGGTCATGGATTTGGTTGCGCTGATGTTGAGCTTATAGGCATGTTCTCCGAAAACCCGCTTAATGGCCTTGATTTCGGACAGGTCACCCAGGGGGGTGGCTGTACCATGCACATTGATATAATCAATTTCCTCAGGGGCTATTTTAGCATCCCTGATGGCATTATTCATGACCAAAACGGCTCCATCTCCTTCCGGATGAGGTGCCGTCAGGTGATGGGCGTCGGCCGACATGCCTCCACCAATCAATTCAGCATAGATTTTCGCACCCCGCTTTTTGGCATGCTCCAACTCCTCGAGGATAAGTCCCGCTCCGCCTTCAGCCATCACAAAGCCGTCCCTGTTGGCATCAAATGGCCTGGAGGCGGTAAGGTAATTGTCGTTGTCAGTCGACATGGCCTGCATGGAGTTGAATCCGCCCACTCCCGCTTCTACGATTGGTGCTTCAGAGCCTCCTGTAATAAACAGGTCCGCCATATCCAGGCGGATAAGGTTGTAGGCATCAATGATGGCATTGGTGGAAGAGGCGCATGCCGATACAGTGGCATAATTAGGACCTCTGAAGCCATATTTCATGGAGAGGTGCCCGGCTGCAATATCAACGATCATCTTGGGAATAAAGAAGGGGCTGAATCTGGGTGTTTTTCCACCTTCTAAATAGCCCTCAATCTCTTTTGTGAATGTATCCAAACCACCGATTCCGGAAGCCCAGATAACACCTGCACGATCCTTGTCATGTGTCGCAGTGTTCAGTCCTGCATCGAGGTAGGCCTCATGGGCGGCGATCAGGGCATACTGTGCATAGGGGTCCAGTTTACGGGCCTCTTTCCGGTCAAAATAGTCCAGTGGATTATAATCTTTAATCTCACAGGCGAATTTGGTTTTAAACTTCTCGGTATCGAAACGGGTGATCCAGTCGCTTCCACTTTCACCTTTAATAAGTGCGTTCCAGAAATCCTGAACATTTTTTCCCAGCGGGGTAAAAGCCCCTAATCCTGTAACAACAACCCGTTTCATACCAATAAGTTTATAAACGAACAGAAAAACCTTATTCTGCGTTCTCCTCAATATATTTGACAGCGTCTCCAACGGTGGAAATGCTTTCAGCCTGGTCATCGGGAATACCCATATTGAACTCTTTTTCGAATTCCATGATCAGTTCAACTGTGTCAAGAGAATCAGCTCCCAGGTCGTTAGTAAAACTGGCTTCCGGAGTTACTTCATTCTCATCAACACCTAATTTGTCTACGATGATTGCTTTTACTCTTGATGCAATGTCAGACATGACTATAAATTTTAATTAATAATTTGATTATTTTAACGCTGCAAAGAAATGCAAAATTCGACTATTTTCAAAGAAAAATGAATAACATAGCCATATTTGCCTCCGGATCAGGGACCAACGCCGAAAATTTGATTCGATTTTTTCGAACGAGCCGACTGGGAAGGGTGCGGATAGTACTTACTAACCGTGCGGATGCAGGAGTGATTCTGCGAGCTCAATCGCTTGCTATTGAAACGATTGTGTTTACACGAGAGCAATTTTATAATTCTAATGCAGTAGTTGATCTGCTTTTCGAACGGCGTATTGACTTTATCGTATTGGCCGGTTTTTTATGGCTTGTGCCCGATTCATTACTTAAATCCTTTGAAAATAAGATGCTTAACATTCATCCTGCACTGCTTCCGAAGTATGGGGGAAAGGGGATGTATGGAAAGCATGTGCATAAGGCGGTGATTGATGCAGGTGATACGGAATCCGGCATTACCATTCATTACGTAAACCAGCAATATGATGAAGGAGATATTGTGTTTCAGATAAAGTGCAGTATTGAGCCGGAAGATACGCCTGATACGCTTGCCGGAAAGATTCACAAACTGGAGTACGCGCACTTCCCCCGGGTTGTTGAAAGATTGCTAGAGGAGCTTTAACCAGCTCATGGTAAAGGCGCGGACAGTTTCATAGGCAATCTGGTTGTTGTCATGTATGGGTTCCACCGGAGGAGCCTCCACCTTTAAAGGATTGACAGCGCTTCCATTCTTATAAAACCTGAAATCGAGGTGCGGGCCTGTGGCCAGGCCGGTGCTGCCTACATAGCCGATTACATCCCCCTGTTTTACATAAACTCCCTGTTTCACACCCTTTCCAAAACCCCGGAGGTGCATGTAGGTAGTGGAATAGACACTGTTATGTTTGATTGTTACATAGTTACCACCTCCGTTTTTCTGATAACCCACCCTGGTGATGACACCGTCACCTACGGTATGAACAGGGGTGCCTGAAGCTGCTGCATAATCTACACCATGGTGTGGACGCCTGATCTTCAGCACCGGGTGAAACCTGGAGTTGGAGAAACCCGAACTGATCCTCGAGAATCTGAGGGGTGCTTTCAGAAATGCTTTCCTGAGGCTGTTCCCCTTTTCATCAAAGAAGCTTCGGACACTATCCTGGACAAAGGGAATACCCCAGAATTCGTTGTTATTATGATAGATCCACGCTCCCATGATTTTATTGATGCCGAGGGATGTAGAATCCACGTACGACTCTTTATAGATAACCTTGTAACGGTCCCCCTTTTGTATTCCAAAAAAATCTATGGTCCAGGCAAATATTTCACTTAGTTCCACAGCCAGCATGGGATTGGCATCGGCTGCCTGTATCGATTCCCACAGTGATGTTTCTATGGTGCCCGAGGCAAACTGGATCCTTGTTTCCACAGGTTTCTGACCGTTCCAGGCCCATATGGAATCAGATTGGATATTGATAACCACAAAGTTCAGGAGATCCTTTTCATAGACAAAGATGTTTTTTGCATATGGGGAGGTTCCTTTCACACTATCGGCAGGTGAGTAATACAGGTAGCGGTTAGCGGGTTTTATTTTTCGTTCATTGATCAGGCTGTCATGTAACCGGGAAATTCTGTATATTTCCTGCATGCTCAGGCCAAGGGGCAACATAAGATCTGAAAGGGTCTGCTTGCGTCTTACCTTTCCTTCTTCAACATGATAGAGATCCACAGGAAGCCCATAGATATCTTTTACCGGAACAATGGTGTCTTGTATTTGGAATTCTAGTGGGGCCACTGGTTCCGCTGCCGCAGTGGAGGATGGATGATTCTTGCAGGCATACATAAACACTGCAGCGCTAAAAACTACTGCCAGGAGCAGTATTCTCATAAGCTGAATTTCCCGAAGCTTCATCATATTACGATGTTGATGATCTTTTTGGGAACGTGGATAAACCTCTTGGGATTATTGCCTTGGGTCCACTTCAGTGCTGTTTCATGGGCCAGTACCTGTCCCTTGATATCGGCTTCATCCATACCCAGCGGAAGAACAATTTTAAACCTCAGCTTACCATTGATCATCACAGGGTATTCATGGGAATCCTCCTGTAGTATCGATTCATCATATACAGGCCAGGCAGCAAGAGCAATGGACTCCTTTTGACCCAGTATGCTCCATATTTCTTCTGCCAGGTGGGGGGCAAAGGGCCCCAGCACCCTGATAAAGGCTTCTGCACTTTCGCGGGTAATCTGACCTTTCTTAATGGCCAGATTTGTAAAGATCATCATCTGGGAGATAGCCGTATTGAAATGAAGCGCATCCACATCGGCTCCCACTTTCTTAATGGTTGCATGAAGCGACTTTAATATCTCCTGATCCTCATCACCCTCATAGTAATGGCTGGTGTCGGCAAAAAATTTATGGACCCGGTTCAGGAAGTTATAGACTCCCTTTACCCCGTTTTCAACCCAGGGTTTTGTTGCGTCGAGCGGACCCAGGAACATTTCGTAGAGACGCAGTGAGTCGGCGCCAAAACCTGATACCACATCGTCGGGATTAACCACATTCTTCAACGATTTGGACATCTTGGCCACAATCTGCTTCACTTCTTCACCGGTCTTACTATGGTAATATGCACCATCCTTCTCTTCCACCAGGTCGCTGGGCACCTTGGCCCCGGCCTCTGTTTCATAGGCAAAGGCCAGGATCATTCCCTGGTTAAATAGTTTGGTATAGGGTTCATCGGTGGAGACAATCCCCAGGTCGAACAGTACCTTGTGCCAGAAGCGGCTATAGAGCAGGTGTAGAACCGCGTGTTCAGCTCCTCCCACATAGAGGTCCACCGGGAGCCAATAGTTCTCCTTTGCCCTTGAAAAGGGCTCTTTGTCATTTTTGGGATCAATATACCTGAGGTAGTACCAGCACGATCCTGCCCACTGTGGCATGGTATTGGTTTCGCGTCTGCCCTTTCGGCCATTGGGATCAGTTACATTTAGCCATTCAGTGGAATTGGCCAGAGGCGATTCGCCATGGCTGCCTGGCTCATATTTTTCCAGTTGAGGGAGTAGCAGGGGGAGTTCAGCATCTTCCAGGAGGGAAATTTCTCCATCGTCCCAGTGGATCACGGGGAAGGGCTCTCCCCAGTATCGTTGCCGGCTGAACAGCCAGTCCCTTATTTTGTAATTAATGGCCTCCGCACCCAGGTCATGCTGGTGCAGCCACTTTATGGTCTTTGCAATACCCTCCTCTTTGGAGAGTCCATTGATGTCAAGCCCGGTCTGATCCGAGGCAGAATTCACATAGCGTCCATCGCCGGTCCAACAGGCTTTCCCCTTGAGGACCTCTTCACGCAGATCTTTATCGTCCGTTTCAGGATCGAGAATGCATGGTATGGAAAGTGAGAATGCAGTGGCGAATTCAAAATCGCGGGTATCGTGGCAGGGAACAGCCATGATGGCCCCGGTCCCATATCCCATCAGTACGTAATCGGCTACCCAGATGGGAATTTTTGTATTGTTCACCGGATTAATGGCAAACGAACCGGTAAAAACCCCGCTCTTTTCGCGTGAAAGATCTGAACGGTCCACCTCAGACTTCAACCCTGCTTTTGCCACATAGCTTTCCACCTTCGATTTTTGTTCTAAAGTTGTAAACTGTTGTAACAAAGGATGTTCGGGGGCGATTACCATATAGGTGGCACCAAATAATGTATCGGGACGGGTAGTAAATACCCTGAGCGTTTCGTGGGACCCCTCCACCCGGAAATCAACTTCAGCTCCCGTAGAGCGCCCGATCCAGTTACGTTGCATATCTTTAACCCCCTCGGGCCAATCCACATGGTCCAGGCCGTCAAGTAGTCTTTCAGCATAAAGGGGGATACGAAGCATCCACTGTTTCAGGTTTTTTCTTTCTACCGGATTTCCACATTTCTCGTGGTTTCCATCATTGAGTACCTCTTCATTGGCACAGACGATTTTGCAAGAGGGGCACCACCAGACCTGAGCGTCATCATAATAGGCCAGTCGCTTTTCTGCAATGAATTCCTTGATGGCATCTTTTCCGGCAGTTTGTATCTCCCTGGGAATCTCCAGTTCTTCAATGGGGCGGCCCTTTTGTGCTGTACCATCGAACCAGGTATTGTAAAGACGGGTAAAGATCCACTGGGTCCATTTAAAGTAACCCGGGTCGGTTGTGTTGACTTCACGGTCCCAGTCATATCCCAGTCCCAGGGATTTGATCTGCCGGCGAAAATTATCACAGTTGTTTTGTGTGGTTACAGAAGGATGGGTTCCGGTTTCTATGGCATACTGTTCTGCTGGTAATCCAAATGCATCCCATCCCATGGGGTGGAGCACATTAAAACCATTCATTCTTTTATAGCGGGCAACAATGTCGGTAGCTGTGTATCCTTCGGGGTGACCCACATGCAATCCCGATCCTGAAGGATAGGGAAACATATCCAACACATAAAACTTTGGTAAAGAGTAATCATCCCCGGTTTTGAAAGTCTTGTGCTCTTCCCAGTAGTCCTGCCAACGCTTCTCGATTTCATCGAACTTATATTCCATGCTCTCAACTTCTGATTCAGTGTGCGAAATTAGCCTATTTTGGGGGTTTTTTACAATAAAGGCTTGCCATATACGGGTTTTTTTGCGAAATTCAACCGAAACTAAACTTGATCTCATGAAATTAACTGTACAACATCAGGAGCGCTATTCCCGAGGCGA
>JAOZQY010000202.1 GCA_029931975.1 Bacteroidales bacterium
CGATAAACTGGACGGCAAGTCAGGCAGCAACAAATGTTGTAATTTGTTATGGTGACACAAGAACGACAAAAGTATGATCGGGAGTTCGAGCAAAATACATTAAAATCCGTATTTGAGATCGTCCATGAGGGTGGTGTGCTTGCCGTGCTTAAAGCGGTAAAGATCAGCGGGCCTGCTTTTACCCGAGTTATCAATGCCCACCTTCTCCAGCAGTCCGGTACGCAGGATCTTTCTTCGAAAATTAGGCCGGTCCATCGTCCGGCCCAGGATGGATTCCACCAGGGAAAGCAGATCGGGCAGGGTGAAGCGGTCCGGCAGCAAATTGGATGCCACAGGCGTATGAGGCAGCTCTTTTTTCAGGAACTCCAGGGCGCTGTGCAGTATATCTCCATGATCCATGGCCAGCTCATGGGCCTGATCCAGCGACAACCAGCGGGCCGAATCGTAAAACCCGGTGGGCTGTAGATCTATGGTGCTGTAATCGACCAGGGCGAGGTAACACAGGCTGATAAAGCGTTCCGAGATCCAGTTGAGCAGCAGCTGATCGGAGTCCGATTCCAGATCCGTAATTCCTTCCAGTTCCCCGGCAAAAGACCGGCTGGCCTTGCCAAATACAGCAAATTGTCTGAAAAGTATATTTTCCAGGCCCGTGCATTCCCTGACGATTCGCTGGACAGCATCCTCCAGATCTTCCTTCTGCCCGACATAGCCTCCGGGAATGACCACAAGTTTCCCTTTTCCTATGCTAAATTCATTTGCGACCACCCTGAGCTTTCTTTCATGGTAAGCAAGAATGACGCAATTGACCGATAGCTGCGCAATGGTTTCCTTCTCCAGTGTTCCCAGATAATCCCTGATATTTTCCAACATTTTTCCTGTTGCTACATGGTCTATATCCGAAATATAACATATATTTGAGTCAAAATGACTCATACAACACAAAAGTTATGAAAAAAGCCTTGAGAATCTTCCTGAAAGTATTGCTATCCATAGTGGCCCTGGTCGTGGTGCTTGTTGTAGCGGCCGGACTCTATTTCAATCATACCATCATCAACAGCGAGCGGGGCGACCGCTATAAGGGTCCCCCGATAGAAGAAATGACCGAGAATGGCTACACCTTCAAGGATCTTAACCGGAACGGTGCACTGGATACCTATGAAGATGCGCGCCAGTCGCTCGATAACCGGGCAGAGGACCTGCTGTCGCAGCTTACCATGGAGGAGAAGATTCGCCTGCTCAAGGGATCGGGGATGAAATCCGGCATGGGACTGGGGCCTTCTGACGAGGGTGTCCGGGGAGCTGTGGGAACCATGGTTCCGGTCTCGCGCCTGGGGATCCCTGAGCTGTACCTCTCCGACGGTCCGGCCGGATTAAGAATTCAGCCCACCCGTAAAAACGACGAGAACACCTACTACTGCACAGCCTTTCCCATCGCTACCCTGCTGGCTTCCACCTGGAATGTGGACCTGGTGGAAGAGGTGGGTACGGCCATGGGCAATGAAGCAAAGGAGTATGGCATTGATGTGATCCTGGGACCGGGTGCCAACATTCATCGCAGTCCCCTGTGCGGAAGAAATTTTGAATACTATTCGGAGGACCCCGTGCTCTCCGGCGAAATGGGAGCCGCCATGGTCAACGGAATTGAATCCAATGGCGTCGGAAGCTCCGTCAAACACTTTGTAGCCAACAACCAGGAAACCGACCGCTTTATAAACGATGTGCTGGTTTCGGAACGGGCGCTCCGGGAAATCTACCTGAAGGGATTTGAAATTATGGTTGAAAAATCTCAGCCCTGGACCATCATGTCTTCCTACAACCGGGTAAACGGTACCTATGTGGCTGAAAGTCACCGGATACTGACGGACATCTTACGTGATGAATGGGGATTTGAAGGGATCGTGATGACCGATTGGTTTGGAGGAAACCATCCGCCGGCCATGATACAGGCCGGGAACGATTTGCTGGAGCCCGGAACCAGAAAACAGTACAAAGCCCTGCAAAAGGCCGTTAAAAGCGGCGAGCTGACCGGGGAAGAGGTAGACACCTCCGTCAGGCGCATCCTGAAGCTTATACTGAACTCGCAAAAAATGAAGGCCTATGCCTATAGCAACAATCCCGACCTGGAAAAACATGCCCAGGTCACCCGCCAGTCCGCCTCGGAAGGAATGATCCTCCTGAAAAACGAAGGGGCCCTTCCCCTGGACGAAGGGACGAACATTGCGCTTTTCGGATCCACTTCCTACGATTTCATTGCGGGAGGAACCGGCTCCGGTGATGTGAATGAAGCTTATTCGGTATCGCTTGAAGAAGGCCTGGTGAATGCAAACTTCCAGGTCCACCCGGCGGCCAAAGCCTTATTTGAGGCGCATAAGGCCGCCCATCCAGAAGCCTTCGAAAAACCGGAAGGCACATTGGCAGCCATGATGACTCCTTTTACGCCTCCCGAGATGGAGCCCTCAGCAGAAGCCATCGCGGATATTTCCGGCACGGCAGATGTGGCCATTGTAACCATTGGAAGAAACGCCGGAGAAGGCGGGGACCGGGTCGAGACGGACGACTTCTGTTTATCCGTCACCGAAGAGGAAATGATCGCTCATGTATGTGAGTCCTTTCATGCAGCAGGCAAAAAAGTGGTAGTCGTGTTGAATGTGGGCGGGGCAATTGAAACCGCTTCGTGGAAGCAGCAGCCCGATGCCATCCTGCTGGCCTGGCAGGGCGGACAGGAAGGAGGAAACTCCGTGGCAGATATTCTGAGCGGAAAGGTAAATCCCAGCGGAAAACTTCCCATGACCTTCCCTGTGGCCCTGGCCGACCATGCCTCCAGCGCCAACTTTCCCATGGAAGGGGGGATCATGAGTTTAAGGGATCTGATGGGCGACAGGTCCCAGAAACCCGAGGAAGAACGCGTGGCCAACAGCGACTACACCCGCTACGAGGAAGGCATCTACGTGGGCTATCGTCACTTCGACAAAGCCGGGCTGGAGGTCTCTTACCCCTTTGGCTATGGCCTGTCCTATACCAACTTTGCCTACAGGAACATGGAAGTGGAACTGCTCGACGGAACCATCACCCTCAGCCTGGAAGTGGAAAACACCGGAGCGGTCAGCGGCAAAGAGGTGGTCGAAATCTACGTCTCCAAACCCGACACAAAGATCGATCGCAGTCCGCAGGAACTCAAGGCATTTGCAAAAACCCCGCTCCTGGAAGCCGGAGAAAGCACCACAGTGCACCTGCAGATCCCCCTGGCCGATCTTTCCTACTGGAACGAAGAAAGCGCCGGCTGGACCCTGGAACAAGGCTCCTACACCATCCATGCAGCTTCCTCCTCCAGGGATATCCGCCTGAGCAAGGAGTTGTCCGGCTTGTAAACCAGCCAAAACACCAGATTCCGGATACGATCCACTGTCCGGCGATGCAAATGGCTTAATTTTTGTACTTTTGCAGTCAATATCACGGGGCTGAAATGGATTTGACAGCGGGATGAACTGGTATGTAAGCATGTCGAGCGTGGGAATTTGGCTCGTTAATCCCAGATTTCACACTTATAATTGGCGATAATAACTATGCTCTCGCAGCTTAGTCTTACACAGTAGGACTAAACCTAATCCCGGTCTTAGAGACTGAGGACGAGATGTTCCGCTGCTGTTTCCTCCTGGTTGGCAGTAGCATATGGGGCACAAGCTAAGCAAGGATAGCCTTTGGTAGGTCCCGGCCCATTGGCGAAATTAAGGAGACTAAGGATTGAGTTTGTGGCCTATCGCTGGCTCCTTCCCTACAATCAAAGATGGGCTACACATGTAGAAAGCATATGGGTTTCTCGTTTGGACCGGGGTTCGACTCCCCGCAGC
>JAOZQY010000203.1 GCA_029931975.1 Bacteroidales bacterium
CTGCAAGGGATCAGTGAGTAATCCCTGCAAGGGATCAGTGAGTAATCCCTGCAAGGGATCAGTGAGTAATCCCTGCAAGGGATCAGTGAGTAATCCCTGCAAGAGAATTTAAAGTTCATAGAGACGCATATTGAGGGAGAGCTACCCCTTCATTTTTTCCTTGAAAGATATAACGTTTCCTATTAACTATCTTTTAAATACAATACGCATACGTACAACATCATCTGTGTTGCCGTTTTCGTCACGGGCAGGGTTCCATGAAGGGCCCTCCTCTATCAACCTGATGGCCTCTTCTGTGAATTGATTGCCCGGTGAACGCAGGGTAGCAATATCAGAGATGGTTCCCTGCGCATCCACATTGAACTTCAGGACTACCACCTCTCTCTTGCTAATGCTATCTCCGGCAGGGAACCGGATGTGCTCCTCCATGTACATCTTATAGGCTTCGAGCCCCCCTTCCGGCTCGGCCCCGGTAGTTAGACCATAATCACATTTTTCTTCTAAATCCACAGCTTGTACAGCACCGACAGGAACAGTCTCTTTTTGCACTCCGTAAGCTACCACCACTACTTCATCCAGGCTGGCCATATCGGGCTGCATCACCACCCGGTTGTCAGTACCCCGGGTTAATTGATATTCACCGGTTTCCATACCCACATAACTGGCAATGACAGTGGGTTGAGATTCCTGGTCAGCCACCAGGCTAAACCTGCCTTCCATGTCTGCCACCAAACCTTTATCGCTCCCTTTTACGACAATGGATGCCCCGGGAAGGGGTTCCATATCTTCTGATGAAAGCACCACACCACTTACCTGTTCACTCAAGACGGAGACAGGAGTAGGAGCTGCAGTTTTCTTCCTTTCACTCCTTTCTTTCTTACGTGATTTTTGAGGTTCAGCTTCGGAAACAGGAGCCTCACTTACAGCACGCTTAGCTGCGACTTTGTCATCTGAGGAGCCATCCTCTTTGGCTTTCTCTTCTTGAACAACAGGCTTCTCTTGAACAACAGGCTCACTTTGTACAGCTGCCTCTTTTTCCGGAGCTGCCTGTTTAATGGGTATTTCTTCGATAACAGGAGATGCACCCTGGCTTTCAGGTTCATCCTGCATGAAAATCTCATCGCCGGAGAGGGATTCTTTTGCCGCATCAGGATTCAGCTGGTAAATATTCAGGAAAATGCTACCTACAATTAATATGGATGCCACCGAGGCAGCAATGCTGTATACGGCTATCCTTCTTCGTCGCTTCAGTCGCTTCCTTAGTTTATCATGGAGAACGAGCAGATCTTCTTCTGCCTCTCCCGGGGAAAGCGTTTCCAGACCTTCTATGGCCTCCTTTTGGAAAGGATCAGCTTCAAGCTCGTGCTCAAAAGAGTGCCGGTCCTCATGGGAGAGTTCTCCTCTCAGGTACTGTAAGTACTCGCTGGTGCCTCTATGTTTCCTTTTAGCTGACATAAGTTCGTTCCAGACAAATTTTCAAATTTCGCTTGCCATTCTGCAGAAAGCTTTTCACCTTTTTCTCATTCATTCCCAGTCTTTCTGCTATCTCCTGGTAACACAGTTTCTTGTAGTAAAACAGATCAATGCACTGCTTTTGTTCACTCCTTAACTGTTCTATACAATCCTTCAGAGCTTCCTCCATGGAATGGTCCTCTTTGTCTAGAGGATGCAAGTCCTGCTCCGATTCCATAAATTCCTGTTCTGTTTTATACCCTTCCATCTTTCCATCGGCACTCTTTTGCGAGCGAAGCTGCATCAGGCAGTGGTTTTTGGTAAGCACGTACAACCAGCTTTTAAAGTTGCGGACCTCGTGCCCGGGAAGATCGGTAATGAGCTTTTCGAAAATCTGCATGACTGTGTCTTTGGCTTCATCACGGTCCCCCAGGTACTTGAGAGCCACACCATATACAAGGTGCATATACCGGGAATAGAGTTCTCCCAGGGTATCCAGACTCCCTTTGCTTTTATAGAGCAGGAGCAGTTCCTCGTCGGTAATATCCGGATGTTTTCCGCTGATTTCGAGCATATGCCGGGAGTGGAGTCAGATAAAATTAAAAAAAATTGCCTTAGTTTTTATGGAATCGCAAAGAAGGCTGCATCCTAAGGGTGAAGTCAAACAAAAAACTTAAAATCATGAAAGCGATTATTTCAATACTAACAGTACTATTTCTTTCGGCCTTTAGCATGGCCAATGCACAATACCATTTAATCAGCGGAACCATCAGTGACGAAGCCGGAAATCCCATGGCAGGTGTTAATGTGGTGGTGAAAGGAAGCACCAACGGAACCATAAGCGATCTGAATGGTAACTACCAGCTCTGGGTAAGCTTTGAATCAAAGCACCTGGTATTCTCTTTTATAGGATATGAGACCAAAGAGGTGAACATATCCGGTTCCAATCGTATTAACGTGCAGCTGACACCTTCCCTGATGGAATTGGATGAGGTTGTGGCAGTGGAGTATGAGCACCGGGCCCTGAAGCACAAGGAAGCCAAGTCGGCCCGCGATCAGATGTTGGGTTCTCATGCTGCTGTTCAGGCAACAGGCTATACACAATCTGCCTATTACCAGCCTGCTTATGCCCCTGAGCCCGGCTACATCCAGCACAACACCGAAGGATATACGGCCATTGACGAAAACGGATTCAAGGATGTGAAGCACAATCCGCTTTCCACCTTCAGTATTGATGTGGACAAGGCATCTTACTCCAATGTGCGCAGGTTCCTGAATATGGGACAATTGCCCCCCAAAGATGCAGTCAGGATTGAGGAGATGATCAATTATTTCTCCTATGACTATCCCGAGCCAGTGGGCAAACACCCTTTCTCGGTGTATACAGAAATCTCGGAATGCCCCTGGAATAGTTCACATCAGCTCTTGCACGTGGGACTGAAAGGAAAGAGCATTGATAAATCTGAGTTGCCCCCTTCAAACCTGGTGTTCCTGCTTGATGTGTCAGGCTCCATGAGTGCAGCCAATAAGCTTCCGCTTCTGAAGCAGGCCTTCAGGATGCTGGTTAATGAACTGAGGCCCGAAGACAGGGTAGCCATTGTGGTCTATGCCGGTGCGGCGGGACTGGTACTGGAGTCAACTCCCGGATCGGAAAAAGCGAAGATCATTGCAGCACTTGATAATTTGCAATCGGGTGGATCCACAGCAGGTGGAGCAGGACTGAAGCTGGCCTACAAAGTGGCCCAGGAGAATTTTGCCGAAGAAGGAAATAACCGGATTATCCTGGCTACGGATGGTGATTTCAATATTGGTTCTTCCAGCAATGCAGAGATGGAGCGCCTGATCGAGGAAAAGCGCGAACATGGTGTCTTTATGACCGTACTTGGATTTGGAATGGGTAACTACAAGGACGATAAAATGGAGATCATTGCCGATAAGGGAAATGGCAACTATGCTTATATCGATAATATCCAGGAGGCCAGGAAGGTCTTTATCACCGAGTTTGGTGGTACCCTCTATACAATTGCCAAGGATGTGAAGTTCCAGATGGAGTTCAATCCAGCTCGTGTAAAGGGATACAGACTGGTTGGTTATGAAAACCGTCTGCTGAACGATGAGGATTTTAATGACGACAAGAAGGATGCAGGCGAGATGGGGGCCGGTCATACGGTAACTGCGCTCTACGAGATTATTCCTGCAGGCTCCACCGAGTCATTAAAGAGCATTGATCCTTTGAAGTACCAGTCAGATCGTGGTGAGGTGAAATCTATAAACCAGATGAAATCCGATCCCCGTGCCGAGCTGATGACAGTGAAGCTTCGTTATAAGCAGCCCGATGGAAAAACCAGTACCAAGGTAGAGATACCGGTGAAGGG
>JAOZQY010000204.1:0-462 GCA_029931975.1 Bacteroidales bacterium
TCTGGCTTTGTATAACTACAGCCAGAAGGAGGCCCGGAAAGTAGTCTATGCCTTTCTCATTTATTACGGTTTAACTTTTGTGAATACGAATGAATATGTGGATGCTTTTCGCTATGGACTTAGCCTGAAGGCCAATGCACAACTTCCTTTTTCGGATTTTTTCAAGGTCGTTGGTGGTTTGTATTCAGATACCACAGTGGATATCGTTGAACCCCTTATTTCTTTTGTGGTTTCCCGGTTTACAAGTCATTCCAGTATTTATTTTGGAATATGGGCAGCTATTTTCGGTTTTTTCTATTTAAAATCTATCAATCTTTTGCAGCACCGCTACAGGGAAAATCCTGGTTGGAACGGACTCGTACCCATGGTTTTTTTTATTTTTGTTTTGCCGATTACTGCGATCCAGGGTGTTAGGATGTGGACAGCAGCATGGATATTTTTTTATGGGGCCTATCACGTTAT
>JAOZQY010000204.1:472-3805 GCA_029931975.1 Bacteroidales bacterium
CGGGATCCCAAATACCTGATTTTGGCATTATCAGCCTCCTTGGTGCATTGGAGTTTTATTACTGCCAATGCTATTTTACTAATCTACTTTTTTGCAGGTAACCGTAATATCATTTATGTGCCTCTTGCCATATCATCCTTTATTATTCCTGATGTAGCTATGCCCGTTTTTCAGTCAATTTCTTATCGTTTAGGAGGTGCATTCCAGACCAGATACGAAGGGTATTCCAGCCAGGGGTTCGTTATGTCACAGCACGATACCTTGGCCCAATCGAGCTGGTATTTGCGTTTTGCCAATGATATGGTTTTTTATTACTTTTTGGCAGCTATTTTAATAATACAAATCTTTTCTCAAAGAAGTGAGAAAGACACGCAACAAAAGAACCTATTCAGTTTTCTACTTTTGTTCCTGACTTTTGTCAATTTCGGAACTCCCATTCCTTCTTTCGGGGGTAGATTTGAGTTGGTTTTTTTCCTGTTTGCCACCTTATATTTATTTCTTCATTTCGTAAAAAAGTCGAATGAAGGTATTAACTGGCTTATTTTGGCCGGTCTCCCTTCCATGCTATTATACATTGCAGTTATATTCAGAACAGGCTCAGTTAGTATTAGTGCCTGGATTTTATCCCCAGGCCTAGGAGTTCCTTGGATAGCCTCAGTTAAGTCTGTAGCTGATCTTTTATTCCTTTAAATGAATAATTCTCTTTCAAACATGAGATCTTCTCTTTCGAGAAATATCATCAATATTCCAGGTTCCCGGTTTAAACGTAAGATCGTGGTGATTGAAAGTGATGATTGGGGAAGTATCCGGATGCCATCCAGGGATGAATATACCCGCTTTGTTAAAAGGGGGATGAACCTGACTGACAGTGATTACAATCGACTCGACACCTTGGAGAGTAATAAGGATCTAATTGCACTTTTTGAGGTCCTGCAGGGTTTCAGGGACGCAACAGGGAGAAACCCGGTTCTTACTGCAAATATGGTTGTGGGGAATCCCGATTTTCAAAAAATCAGAGAATCAGAATTTTCGGAATACCATTTTGAGCTGGTCACAGAAACGCTGAAACGTTATTCAGGGCGGGATCAGGTTGAATCTCTCTGGAGGCAGGGAGACGATGCAGGAATCTTTCATCCCCAGTTCCATGGACGGGAGCATGTCAACGTGGTCCGGTGGATGGAGGCTCTACAAAAGAGAAGTAAGGAAATCATGTTTACATTTGACCATGAAACCACCTTCTCGGGCGATGGAGATTATAATTTCATGGAGGTACTGGATTACAATACTCCTGACGATATGCTTAAAATGAAGGAGAGTCTGGACGAGGGCATGAATCTTTTTGAAGGACTGTTTGGTTTCCGATCGAAATCCTTTATTCCCCCCTGTTATACATGGAACAGTGAGGTGGAGGAGACACTCTTTGCCGGTGGTGTGAGGTATCTCCAGGGAATTGTGATGCAGCTTTTACCCACAGGATCCTTTGGGAATTATAAGAAACGATATCATTACCTGGGTAAAAGGAATTCCTTCGGGCAATATTATATTATACGAAACAGTTTTTTCGAGCCCTCTTTTACCACCTCCTATGACCCCGTTGGGGAGTGTTTGAATCGTATCAACATTGCTTTCAAATGGAACAAACCAGCTGTGATTAGTTCACACCGGATTAATTATATGGGTAGTCTGGAAGAAAGGAACAGACAGAATAACCTGCAAATGCTTTCGGAGCTTTTAAAAAAGATACAAAAACAATGGCCCGAGGTAGAGTTTATGTCCTCTGATGAATTGGGGGATTTGATAGCAGCTAAGAAGGAGGGGATATGAAAGAGGAAGCAGTGAGAGTTTTAGTTACGGGAGACTTTTGCCCGATGTACAGAACAGAGAAACTGGCATTGAAACAGGATTTTGATCCGGTGTTTAATGACTATATTGAGGTATTCCGTGACAATGATCTGAATGTGATCGATCTGGAGTGCCCCTTAACTTTGGCTAGTGCAATCAGGCCTAAGACGGGCCCTCACCAAAAGGCACATCCCGATACCATCCAACTGCTGAAATATGCTGGTGTTCATTTGGCAGCCTTGGCCAACAATCATATTATGGATTATGATTCACCAGGTATCAGAGAAACCCTCGAGTCATGTCAAAAACATGACATTCATACAGTGGGTGTTGGCACATCCCGGGAGGAGGCTGCAAGGCCATTCTCAATTACCATCAAAGGAAAAAAGCTCGCTATTCTGAATTTTGCAGACAACGAATTCCTCTCCACCACCGATTCATCCTACCAATGCAATCCCATTGATCCTGTGCGGGCATTTAATGACCTTGGGCAGGTGCGGCAAACACACGACTACCTTCTGGTGATCCTACATGCCGGAAATGAGTTCTATGAACTTCCTTCACCTCGGACGAAGGAGTTATACAGGTACCTGGTCGACCTTGGAGCTGATGCCATCATAGCCCATCATACTCATGCCTTCTCGGGGTACGAGATCTACAAATCGAAGCCCATCTTCTATGGACTGGGCAACTTTCTCTACGATGCCCCAGGGAACTGGAATAGCCCATGGAACCATGGATATGTAGTCAGACTTCATCTTTCTGAGCAGGTGGATTTTGAAATCATACCATTAAAACAAAGTAATGAAAAGCCTGGCGTATTTCACCTGGATAAGGAAGAATCCGATGCTTTTCACCAGGAGTTAAAGCAGCTCAACAGGATTATTGTTGATGATGATAAACTGGAAGCTGAGTATACGAAATATTGCCAGAGCGTATATCCCATGTACGATGCCTTTATCGAACCTCCTTTCGGTAAATATGTGGCAGCCCTGCGTAAACGGGGGCTTTTCCCAAAGCTGATGTCCCGGAAAAAAAGATTGCTTCTGCTTAACCTGATACGTTGCGAATCACACAGGGATGTTTTATTGAAGATGTTAAAGAAATATGAATAAATGAATTCTAAAATCAGTATTTTCTCACAATGTGTGGTATAAGCGGGTATATTAATCTCAACGAAAAACCGATTCAAGATAGTTCTCAAATTATCTCTATGCTCAGACTCCAGAAGCATCGGGGACCCGACGATTCCGGCATTCGTGCTTTCAGTTTGAAGACTGGAAGATCGGTTGAATTGAATTCAGATGTGCCTAGAACCTTAGAAAGTGGGTTTGAGGGAGTCCTGGGATTTAACCGGCTCAGTATCCTGGACCTTTCCCAGAATGGTCACCAGCCCATGATCAGCCCGGATCAGAAAGTGCTACTTTCCCTTAATGGGGAGATTTACAATGCCTTCGAGTCGCGGAAGGTCCAGCTTACCTCTGAGCTGAA
>JAOZQY010000081.1:0-6112 GCA_029931975.1 Bacteroidales bacterium
TTAAAAGTATCTGTATCACCGGGCTTCTGGAGGCTGAAGCGGCATACTTGATAGAATCTGTAAGAAGGTTTATTGATGCCACAGACGCTCTGGAAATTTAGGAGGCATAGATTGATCATTAATCCCTTATTAATCAAGGTGGTATTGGCTTTGCTGAGGGAAGGGAGCTGATGTGTAAAGCCCAAGCCCACATCCTGTGTAAACTGGCCAAGCTGTCCTAATGACAAAAACAGTGGGCCCTTACATTTCTTCGTTTTGCCGGAAAATGAATTATATGGCCCTTGTGAGGATCTTGGATTGTACCAGGTTCCGGGCAGCAGTTTGGATTCCTTCGGCATCAAATCCGCACTCTTTGTAAAGCTCTTCCTGTGTTCCGTGCTCCACGAAGCGGTCGGGGATGCCCATGCGAATCACCTTGGCTTTGTAGCTATTGTCGTTCATGTATTCAATCACGGCACTTCCCAGTCCCCCGACAATGGAAGCATCTTCCAGGGTAATGATTTTATTATGTTTGGAGAAGATGCTCTTCAGTAATTTATTGTCCAGGGGCTTCAGGAAACGCATGTCGTAATGGGCCACGCTGATCTCCTCCAGAGCCAGTTTTTCGATGGCCTTACTGGCCTCTTTTCCGATGGGGCCAAGAGACAGAATGGCCATATCCGATCCATCCTTCAGCTGTTGGCCTTGGCCAATTACAATCTCACTGAAGGGCTGTTTCCAATCCACGGTAACACCTCTTCCGCGCGGATAGCGAATCACCATAGGCCCCTGGGGCCTTAGTTGAGCTGTATACATCATGTTCCGCATTTCCACCTCGTTGAGTGGTGAGGCGATAGTCATTCCCGGAATGCACCTGAAAAAGGCAAGGTCGTATGCACCATGGTGGGTGGCTCCATCCGATCCCACCAGTCCGGCCCGATCCAGACAAAAGATCACGGGAAGGTTCTGTATGGCCACATCATGAATCACCTGATCGTATGCCCGCTGCATAAAGGAGGAGTATATGTTGCAGAAAGGAATCATCCCGGAAACAGCCAGTCCGGCCGAAAAAGTTACAGCATGCTGTTCTGCAATTCCCACATCATAGGCCCGGTCGGGCATCTCATCCATCATGATTTTCAGTGACGATCCCGTGGGCATGGCTGGTGTGACGCCAATGATTTTCTTATTGCTTAAGGCCAGTTCAAGGATAGTTTTCCCGAATACATCCTGGAAGAGTGGAGCCTGGGGGCCGGACGGCATCTTTTTAATAATTTCTCCGGTCTGTATATTGAATTTGCCTGGCGCATGAAATTCCGTCTGGTTCTCCTCGGCCTGGGCAAAACCTTTCCCTTTCTGGGTGATCACATGCAAGAGCTTAGGACCGGGAATATTCTTCATATCCCTAAGAACCTCGGTGAGATGATGCACATCATGTCCGTCCACCGGTCCAAAATAGCGGAAGTTGAAGGCTTCGAACAGGTTACTCTGTTTCAGAAGAATGGATTTGATGGCATTCTCCAGTTTCTGGGCGTATTTCTGGGCGTTCGGAGTAATTTTATTCATGAAACCCAATAGGCTCCAGACATCATTCTTGACCTTGTTGTAAGACTTGGAAGTGGTAATATCAAGCAGGTAGTCCTTCATGGCTCCCACACTGGGGTCGATGGAGATATTGTTATCATTCAGGATAACCAGCAGATTCTTATTCGCATTTCCGGCATTGTTCAATGCTTCATAAGCGATTCCCCCGCTTAGAGCGCCATCGCCGATGATGGCCACCACCTGACGGTCCGATTCGTCACGGTAGTCATTTCCGGCAGCCATTCCCAGGGCAGCAGAGATAGAAGTGGAAGCGTGCCCCACCCCAAAGGCGTCAAATTTACTTTCAGAAGGTTTTGGGAAGCCACTGATTCCTCCGTGTTTCCTGTTGGTATGGAAAATGTCTCTTCGGCCTGTCAGAATTTTATGTCCATAGGCCTGGTGACCCACATCCCAAACAATCTGGTCATAGGGAGCATTAAAAACATGGTGAATGGCAACAGTGAGTTCAACCACACCGAGGCTGGCCCCAAAGTGTCCTGGATTGGAGGATACCACCTCAATGATATACTGGCGCAACTCCGAACTGAGTTGTCGTAACTGCTCAGGAGTCAACGACTTCATATCGTCGGGACTCTCAATTGTTTTGAGTAAATTATAAGATTCTCCGCTCTCCGACATCTCCTATTTATTACAGCTGCAAAGGTACAAAATATTATGTATGTTGATATCTTAAACAAGCGTGGGGATAAAATGGTACAAATTGGGCTGCATTTTTATGTAATTTTCTCCAATTGAACCGTTATGTAAATATGATGAAGAGGATTGTATATATAATAGTAGCATTGGCACTTCTTGCATCCTGTGTTCCCATCAGCGAATTTTCACAACTTTCTGATAAGAGCAACTCTCTGCAGGGCGAGCGGGATGATCTTATGGCCGAGAATGAGTATCTGACAGTCGAGAACCGCGAGATGAAGGCGAAGATCGATAAGGTGGATGAGCAGGAGAAGAAAAACATCCAGGATAGTATTCGTATTCAAAAGCGAGTCGAGGAGCTTGAAAAGGAACTCGCGCAGCTCGACAGAAAGTATGCCGATCTGGAATCGACACATGATGCGCTATTGCGTGGGAATGCACGGGAAACCCGTAGGTTGTTAAATGAATTGCAGACTACCCAGGAGGATCTGGCCACCAAGGAGCGGCTGTTAAAAGAGCTTGAAGCTGATGTAAATGCGGAGCGAATGGATGTAAATCGCCTTTCTGCAGAGCTGGAAGCCCGGAATGCTCGTCTGATGGAAATGGAAAGAATGCTCAATGAGAAGGAGCGGATCATGAGCGAATTGCGTGATAAGGTAGCTGAGGCCCTGACCGGATTTGAAGGCCAGGGGCTAAGCATTACTCGCAAAAATGGGAACGTGTATGTCTCCATGGATGAAAAACTCCTGTTCAAGTCCGGAAGTACAGTAGTGGATCCCAATGGTGTACGTGCACTGCAACAGCTGGCACAGGTGCTGGGACGTAATCCTGACATCAAAATTATGATAGAGGGTCACACCGATGATGTGCCCTTCAGAAAGGGATCATCCATAAAAGATAACTGGGATTTGAGTGTAATGAGGGCCACATCCATTGTAAGGATCCTGTTAAACGGATCAGGAATTGATCCGGTGAACCTGACTGTGGCCGGCAGGGGAGAGTACCTTCCTGTGGATCCGGCCGATACACCTGAGGCCAGGAGAAAGAACCGGCGAACTGAGATTATCCTGTCGCCCGACTTCTCAGAGGTCTTCAGGATGCTGGACCTCTAAATGGTCATGATATCCTCTTCTTTGGCTTCAACGATTTTCTCTACCTTTTCATTGAATTCGTCAGTCAGTTTCTGAATGTTATCTTCAGCTCCTTTGGCTTCATCTTCCGAGAGGCCATCCTTCTGCATGTTCTTATATTCTTCGTTGGCTTCGCGCCGTGCGTTCCTGACACTTACCCGTGCATTCTCTCCTTCATTCTTGACCTGCTTCACCAGGTCGCGACGACGCTCCTCGGTAAGTTGAGGAATAATCAGGCGAATAACCTCTCCGTTGTTTCCGGGGGTAATTCCCACATTGGAAACCATCAGGGCTTTCTCAATGGGCTCGATCATGGATTTTTCCCAGGGCTGGATCATAATGGTTTTGGCATCAGGAGTACTGATGTTGGATACCTGGTTCAGGGGAGTGGGTGTACCGTAATAATCCACCATAACTCCATCCAGAATATGCACATTAGCTTTGCCTGCCCTGATTCGATTTAGCTCGTTATCGAGGTGCTCAAGGGCCTTCTCCATGCGCTCTTTGGTCATTTCGTAGACCATTTGGACTTCTTCGTTCATGATCGCAGATTTAATGTGTGGGCCTAATTTATCTAAATTTTGACTAAAGTTCCAACTTTTTCACCTGAAAGAAGCTTCTTTAAATTCCCTTTTATGTTCATATTGAAGACAATAATAGGCAGTTCATTCTCTTTACACATGGTAAAAGCAGTCTGATCCAGAATTTTTAGTTCCTTTTCCAAAGCCTCCGTGAAGGTAAGTTCTTCGTATTTTTTTGCTTCCGGATATTTTTCCGGATCACTGGTATATACCCCATCGACACGGGTGCCTTTCAGCACCACATCAGCTTCCATTTCAACAGCACGGAGCGTGGCAGCAGTATCGGTGGTGAAATAAGGATTGCCGGTCCCCCCCGAGAAAATCACAATTTCATTGCGTTCAAGTGCTTCAATCACACTGGGTTTGTAATAGAATTCAGCAACTGGGTCCATCGCGATGGCAGTAAAAAGCCTGGCTTTGATTCCCTTGGACTGGAAAGCCGATTGCAGGGCCAGTCCGTTAATCACCGTGGCCAGCATGCCCATGTAATCACCTTTCACCCGGTCAAATCCGGCTTCAACACCCGATATGCCCCGGAAAATATTTCCACCTCCGATGACGATTCCCACCTGAATTCCCATGCGGGACACCTCCATAATCTCCTCAATGTAATCGTTCAGTCGTTCCGGATCAATTCCGTGTGAGCGGCCGGCCATAAGCGCTTCGCCGCTGAGTTTTAACAATATCCGTCTGTATCCAGCCATGGGCTTCCTTTTTCTTTTAAAAATAGCAAAAAGGAATAACTCTGAAGAAGGACCCGGGCTAATCAGGCGGATTTCTTACACTCTTTAAACAACTTCTTGATCATCTGGTGATAAATCCTTACACTTTTCATCTGAATAATTTCTGACTTTCAAAAAAGTGGTTTCATTTACCTTCCCCCGGTTGATCATTAACTTCAGAACCTGGGCATTGCCCGTGGCGGTGGTCCTGAGCTAACCATCCGGGAAGGAGGGATAGTCATAGTGATTCAATGGAAAAATTTTCAGAAGGGGAGTAATATTCCCCGCCTTCGGTGAAATAGGCCTTCACAAAAAGTTGTAGTTCCAGGGGAGAGTCCCCACCCTCAGGCAGGGTATAAAGAGAATCATAAACTAACCAGTTGTCCCGCAGCGAAGAGGCATTGACTACCCTGCATTTGTTAAATATATGGCATAACCTGTAGTGATATGATTAATTCGAGGTATGTAAAGAAAAAGGCTGATCCGCATTATGCGGATCAGCCTCTAACAAGTAGCAACAATTATTTTACTTCACAGAATACCTGAGAAAGCCAGTCACCTTTAGGTCTTTGTCAGCCTCGCTGATATACTGGGCAACAGTCTTCTTGTTATCTTTTGTGAACTCCTGGTTCAGCAGGGTATTTTCTTTGAGGAATTTCTTAACCATGCCTTCAGCAATGCGGTCAACAATGTTCTCAGGTTTGCCTTCTTCAATTGCTTTTGCACGGCCAATTGCTTTCTCATGGGCAATGGTCTCGGCAGAAACACCATCTTCATCAATTGCCACAGGAGCCATGGCAGCAATCTGCATGGCCACATCCTTGGCCACCTGCTCGCTTACATCCGCTTTGCTGAATCCAACAAGGGTAGCCAGGTTATTTCCCTGGTGGTTGTATGCCTGTACTTTTTCAGCCTCCATAGAATCGAAGAAAGCCAGGTCCAGCTTCTCACCAATCATACCTGATCGTTCAATAATAACCTCAGCCAGAGGCTTGCCGTCCATTGAAAGTGCTTTCAAAGCTTCCAGATCAGCAGGTTTCTCAGCAATGGCCAGGTCCAGGATAGAACCGGCAAATTTTACAAAGTCCTCATTCTTGGCTACGAAATCAGTTTCGCAATTCAGGGAGATCAGGGCACCATAATTGCCATCAACTTTTGCCTGTACATTACCTTCACCGGCTTCACGGTCGGCACGCTTGTTGGCGATGGCCTTACCTTTTTGGCGAATGAGATCCATAGCTTTGTCGAAATCACCCTCAGCTTCCTGCAATGCTTTTTTGCAGTCCATCATTCCGGCTCCGGTAGATTTTCTCAGTTTTGCAACGTCTGCAGCTTTAATATCAGCCATTATATATTGTCTTTAATGCGGTTATTAATTTGTTATAATCCTCTTATTCAGCGCTCTTCGATTCCTTCTCTTCGGTGTCTATAGCTTGAGGCTCTTCCTTTGCTTCAGCTT
>JAOZQY010000081.1:6212-14076 GCA_029931975.1 Bacteroidales bacterium
TTCGATTCCTTCTCTTCGGTGTCTATAGCTTGAGGCTCTTCCTTTGCTTCAGCTTTGGGCTCTTCCTTTGCTTCAGTCTTCACTTCAGCTTTAGGCTCTTCCTTTGCCTCAGCTTTCGCTTCAGCTTTGGGCGTTTCTTTTATCTCTACCTTTTCAGCCCTGGTTCTGGGCCTGGGTTTTGATTCCTTGGGAGTCTCGCTCTTCTCTGCGGCCTCAGCTTTTTTCTCAAACTTCTCCTTATTCTTCTCAAGTTTTTTGTCAGCTTTCGCTTTGCTTTCAGAGGCTTCTTTCTCTTTCTCCATCTTTCTTTCGCTCAGTCCTTCAGCAACGGCCTCAGTAACGAAATTAATAATTAGTGAGATCGACTTGGATGCATCATCGTTGGATGGGATAGGGAATTCTATGTCGCGAGGATCGGAGTTGGTATCCACCATAGCGAAAACAGGAATGTTCAGCCTGTTGGCTTCACGAACGGCAATATATTCTTTATGAACGTCTACAATAAACATAGCAGCAGGAAGACGTGTCAGATCGGAAATGGATCCAAGGTTCTTCTCAAGCTTGGCACGCTGACGAGCAATCTGAAGTCTTTCACGCTTGGAAAGATTTTCAAAGGTTCCGTCTGTGGCCATTTTATCAATGGCAGACATTTTCTTTACAGCTTTGCGGATGGTGGGGAAGTTGGTAAGCATTCCACCTGGCCAGCGCTCAGTTACGTAAGGCATATTGATGGCTTTCACCTTTTCGGCAACGATATCCTTGGCCTGCTTCTTGGTAGCAACGAAAAGGATCTTGCGTCCACTCTTGGCAATCTGCTTCATGGCTTCAGATGCCTCATTTAGCAGAACCTCTGTTTTGTTGAGGTCAATAATGTGGATTCCGTTCTTCTCCATAAATATATAAGGAGCCATAGCGGGGTTCCACTTTCTCTTCAGGTGACCAAAATGGACACCTGCATCCAATAATTCTTTAAAGCTTGTTTTTGGCATGAGTTTAATTTTTGCTGGTCAACCGACTGGTAGCTCCGCTACGGCGGACGTCCGGTCAGTTTCGCAATGATAAAATAGAAATATGTTTCTAACGCTTACTGAACTGGAATCTCTTCCTGGCTTTTGGTTGGCCGGGTTTCTTACGTTCCACAACGCGTGGATCACGGGTTACAAAACCTTCAGCCCTGAGGGCAGGTTTGTACTCGGGGTTGATCTTGATCAGGGCCCTGGAGATACCTAGGCGAAGTGCTTCAGCCTGGCCGGTCATTCCACCGCCGTCAAGATTCACTTTGATGTCGTATTGATCCCTTAAGTCCAGGAGGTTCAGGGGCTGTTCAACAACGTAATGAAGTTGTTTATCAGGAAAATAATCTTTAAAATCTTTGTTGTTTACGATAATCTGGCCTTTACCTTCACTCATATATACCCTGGCAATGGCAGCTTTCCTTCTTCCTATCGTATTGATAACTTCCATGGTCTTATTTAATTTTATTTAAGTCAAGTTGCTTTGGTTGCTGTGCTTCATGCGGGTGGGCTTCACCGGCATATACAAACATGTTATTAAAGATGGCACTCCCAAGCCTGCTCTTTGGAAGCATTCCTCTAACAGCCTTCTCAACAACTGCTATGGGCTTCTTTGACAGAAGATCTTCGGGAGTTTGAGTACGCTGACCACCCGGGTAACCGGAATGGCGAACATACTGCTTGTCGGTCATCTTATTGCCTGTAAGCTTAACCTTTTCGGCATTGATTACAATCACGTTATCACCACAGTCAACATTCGGAGTGAAACTTGGCTTATGCTTTCCCCTGAGGACCATTGCAACTACCGAAGCAAGACGTCCCAGTACTACGTCGTTAGCATCAACAATGAACCATTCCTTCTCAACGCTTGCTTTATTTGCGGATACTGTTTTATAACTTAATGTATTCACTTTTATATGTTTTGTGCCTAAATTTGTGGATCGCAAAAATACAATTATTTTTTTTAAAACAAGAAGATATCAACAATAAATTTGTTGAAAACCGGAAACCCTGATTATCAGCAATATACCTTGGGCTCAACTTTGGAAAAAGTAAAGCTTTGGAAGGGTCATTTATTCCCTTGTTGTATAACAGTGGGCAAAAGTCACAAAATTGAGTAAAAGTCACAAAATTGTTCCACTTATGCAATAGAAACTGGAATAGAAAGTTAGTATTATTGTAGGACTGCTGTTCACTTATGCAACTAACCCGAAAACAGATTCATGAGCAGGTGTATTTCTATACCCTGATTCTAATTGCCATTAGTCTGCCTCTTTCTATTTTTTCCACTTCCATGTTCCAGATTGTTCTGGCGCTCAATTGGCTGGTGGAGGGAAGGATGGCTGAGAAATGGAAGAAGGCTTTGGGGAACAGGGCCCTGCAGGTTTTTCTTTTGCTTTATCTGATGCATCTGGTGGGCCTGCTTTGGTCTGTTGATCTGGCCTATGGTCTGAAGGATATGAAGATAAAAATGCCTTTGCTGGCTCTTCCCTTGATTGTGGCCACTTCGGTTCCCCTGGTAAAAGCCCAGCTTCATCGGATCTTGCTTTTTTTCACCCTGGGGGTTCTTGTGGCTTCCATGGCCTCGGTATTCAAACTGGTGGGTTGGCTGCCGGGTGAGGTTCATGACTACCGGGAGCTTTCAATCTTCATGAGTCACATTCGCTTCTCCCTGATGATTGTGCTGGACCTGCTTGTTGCAGTCTATTTTCTTTTTGTCCTGCGGAACACCATTTCGAAGGCCGAACGTATTTTATATCTGGGAATACTATTCTGGTTTCCCATCTTCCTGGCTCTGCTGAAGTCACTCTCCGGGATCGTCATTGCCGGATTACTGGGCTTTTTCCTTCTTTTTCGTCTGACTTTCGAGATACGCGATCGCGTCATCCGTTTTATGGTCCTGGTACCGGTCATCATGATACCGGTATTCTCGATCATCTACCTGGGGAATTCTGTAAACAAATTTTATAGCTTCGATGAGCTGGATGTATCGGAGCTTGATAGCCTGACGGTGCTGGGAAATCCATATACCAATGTTCCGGAAAACAGAGACGTGGAGAACGGGCACTATATCTGGATACATGTGTGTGAGGCAGAGCTGGAAGAGCAATGGAATGAGCTAAGTGAATTGGACTATAGGGGGCGGACCACCAACGGGAATTCTCTTCGGATGACTCTGATCAGGTTTCTAAGCTCCAAAGGATTGCGTAAGGATGCAGCCGGGCTTAGCCAGCTTAGTGAAGAGGAGATCCGGGCCATTGAATCTGGTACGGCCAACCATATTTACCTGGAGCGATTTAAACTCTATCCCCGTATTTACGAGGTGATTTGGGAGATCGACCGTTATAAGTCAGGACATAATCCCAATGAAAAATCGGTGGTACAGCGCCACCTCTACCTGGATGCCGGCTGGAAAATTGCGCAAAAAAATCTCCTCTATGGGGTGGGGAACGGTGATGTACGCAACGCATTTAAACAATATTACGAGTCCATAAATTCGCCTCTGAGAGAGAAATGGAGACGGCGGGCCCATAATCAGTTCCTGACTTTCTTAATTTCTTTTGGAATACCCGGACTACTGATTTGCCTGGTAGCACTTGTGGCTCCCCTGTTTCTCGCGGGGAAGCGACGCTCATTCCTTGCCACTGGCATTTTAATCCTGATCCTGCTCTCCATGCTCAACGAAGATACGCTGGAGACGGCCTGCGGAGCAGCTTTTGTGGCCTATTTCTATGCGCTATTTATCTTTGGTCCGGATTTTCCCTGGCTGCGTGACAAAAGCTCTAAAGAGGATGGCTAGGCGCTTCGACCGGACATTCTACAGCCGTGATGTGCTGGAAGTGGCCCCCCTCCTGATTGGGCAACATCTGATCCGGATCGCTTCCGATGGAACAAAAACAGTTTATGTCATTACCGAGACAGAGGCCTACCGTGGCGGGGACGATCTGGCCTGTCATGCAAGCAAGGGAAAAACGCCCCGGAACGAAGTGATGTTTGGGGAGGGAGGTCACCTGTATATGTATCTTATTTATGGTATGTACTGGATGATGAACGTGGTTACTGCTCCCCGGGGAGTTCCACAGGCCGTGTTGCTCAGAGGAGTCCGCGAGGCCAGTGGCCCGGGCAGGCTTACCAGGCTGGTGGGAGTGGACCGTAATTATAACGGAGAGGACCTGGTGGTATCGGAGCGGATCTGGATCGAGGAAAGCGGCTCTCCATCAGCTTATACAGCAAGTCCCAGGGTGGGCATCGACTATGCAGGAGAACCCTGGAGGAGCATGCCCTGGCGTTATCTTATAAATCTTTAACTATTGGTGGTTTCCTTTCAACTGGCCTCAAACCTATATTTGTTATATATTTGCATACTTTTTAACCATCATACACTAATTGAATGGAAAATTTCCGTCGATATAACCTGATCCTCGGATGGGGTGTATTCCTGATCGCTCTGATTGTCTACCTGCTTACTATGGAACCCACGGCCAGTTTCTGGGATTGCGGGGAATTTATTGCAACAGCCTATAAAATGGAAGTTGGGCATCCCCCGGGAGCACCTTTTTTTATGGTTCTTGGGCGCTTTTTCACCCTCTTTGCCGGCGGAGATGTTACTAAAGTGGCTGTGACCATTAATGTGCTTTCGGCCACAGCAAGTGCCTTTACCATTCTTTTCCTCTTCTGGACACTCACTCACCTGGTGAGAAAGTTCTACAACAAAGAGGAGCAAAAAAGTCCCGCTGCCATGATCTCCATTTTCGGAGCTGCCCTGGTGGGGTCTCTGGCCTACACCTTTTCAGATTCTTTCTGGTTCTCAGCTGTTGAGGCGGAAGTATATTCCATGTCAGCGCTTTTTACGGCCGTAGTATTCTGGGCCATTCTCAAATGGGAAAATGTGGCTGATGAACCCGGGTCGAATCGCTGGCTAATCCTGATAGCCTACCTGATGGGACTGTCCATCGGGGTTCACCTGCTTAACCTGCTGGCCATCCCCGCCATTATCATGGTGTACTACTTCAGGAAATACAATCCAACTGTAAAAGGAGTGATTGCAGCACTGGCAGTCTCAGTAGGTATTCTCGGAATTGTTAACTACATGCTGATACCAGGCTTAACTGGCATTGCCGGTAAGTTTGAACTGATTTTTGTGAATGGTTTGGGCCTTCCCTTTAATTCAGGTGTAATTGTATATGCCCTGCTTCTCTTCGGGGCAATGATTTTTGGGATTTATCTGACACATAAACGTGGAAAGGTTCTCTGGAACACCATTCTTCTCGGTTTGTTCGTGATCATTGTGGGATACTCCTCCTATGCCATAATTGTGATTCGTTCAGCTGCCAATACTCCGCTTGATGAGAGTAATCCCGATACCGTATTTTCACTGCTTAGCTACCTGAACCGGGAGCAATACGGGGATAATCCACTGGTATATGGTGCTTTTTTTAATTACCGACCCACCAGTATCGAGGAAGGAAAGCCCAGCTACTATAAGGGTGAAGATAATTATTACAAGGTGGATAAGAACCGGGAGTATGAATACGACAGTGAGGCCAAAGGGATCTTCCCGAGAATGTGGAGTACCCAGGACAGGCATGCCAATGAATATATCTACTGGGGAAAGATGAGCGAAGCGGAGTTGTATGATGTACGGCGCGATGCGGAAGGGAACCCAATGATGAATCAGATGGGGGGATATAGCTACGATCATAGCAAGGCCATTGGAAGGCCAAGTTTTGGACAGAACATGCGTTTCTTTTTCCGTTACCAGGTGGGCTATATGTACCTTCGCTATTTCATGTGGAACTTCGCCGGAAGGCAGAATGATATCCAGGGGCACGGCGAGCTGACCAAGGGGAACTGGATCAGCGGGATCAAGTTTATCGACCAGTCCCGACTTGGCCCACAGCGCGATATGCCTGCCTCCATTGTAGATAACAAGGCACATAATAAATATTATCTTTTACCATTGCTGCTTGGGTTGGCAGGAGCCTTTTTTCACTACAAGAAACACCAGAAAGATTTCTGGATAGTAGGCCTGCTCTTTTTGATGACTGGATTTGCTATTCTGGTTTACCTGAATCAATATCCCATCCAGCCAAGGGAGCGTGATTACGCATACGCCGGTTCATTCTACGCTTTTGCCATCTGGATAGGGATTGGTGTGGCCGGATTGATCGAATGGGCCTTCAAATGGAAGCGCTCCGTAGTTAGCGCGGGAGTACTGGTGATTGCTTCGCTGATCCTGGTACCCGGGATTATGGCCAAAGAAAACTGGGATGATCACGATCGTTCGGACCGGTATACGGCGCCTGCCTTTGCCCGGAACTTCCTAAATTCCTGTCTTCCCGGAGGGGTTATATTTACCAATGGCGATAACGATACCTTCCCGCTCTGGTACATCCAGGAGGTTGAGGGGTTTCGTACCGATGTACGTGTTGTAAATCTGAGCTATCTGACGGCCGACTGGTATATCGAGCAGATGAAGACGACTTTTTATGATTCAGAGGCACTGCCCATCAGTATGGAGAAGGAGCACTATATCCAGGGAAAGCGCGACTATGCCTACCTGGTGGAGTCGGCCGGTGTATTGATCAAAGAAAAATATAGGACCAACCGCTCTGGCTATGAAGCAGAGGTAATGGGTATCTACACCGATCTGTTACAGATCCTGGACGCTTCCCTGCTTCCACAGAACCATGCCAATGATTACAATGCCATCAAGGCACTGGAGAACAACATGGATCCTCTTCGCCTCTATGGGTATATGCGTACGTTTAACTCGGATGAGATTGCCAATCGCATCAAGCTCGACAAGGCAAGCATGAATCAACTTACGGCCCGGATGGAAAGCATGATTAAGCGTATCGATGCCGATTATGCTCCCCTGAAAGAGGCCTTTGCCTTTATGCTGGGCGACGATCCCCGTTTCAAACAGGGACAATATTTTATACCGGCCAACAAGTTTGTGATCCCGGCCGACTCGGCCAAACTGGCCCCCTGGGTAGTCCCACAGAAGTTTGAAGATATGCGGGTCGACCAGGTACGTTTTAGCCTTTCCGACCAGGTGCTCTACAAAAACCTGCTGACCGTTATGGATCTTATGGGAAGCAACGAATGGGAGCGACCCATTTACTTCTCCACCACGGTTTCGTCCGAAAATTATCTGAACCTGGAGCCTTATTTCCTGCGTGAAGGAATGGCACTTAGGGTGGCTCCCGTCAAGTATAGTAATTCCCAATATCTGGGGAAAATAGATTCCGACGCGATGTACACAAAGCTCATGGAAGAGTTTGACTGGGGCGGACTGGATACACCGGGAATCTATATGGATGAGAACAACCTGCGGATGACCATTCACTACCGTTATGCATTCTCTGTACTGGCAGGTGCCCTTACCGATGAAGGCCGATTGGACGAGGCCAAAGAAGTATTAGACGAATGCATGCAACATATGCCCGAAGAAAATGTCCCTTATAACGCGGGCATCACCCCCATTATTCAGGGATACTTTGGAGTCGGAGATACGGCAACTGCCAATGCAATGGTTATTAAGTATGAACAGAAACTGGAATCGGAACTGGATTACTACCTCTTATTATCGGGGGGACATAATTATCGTTTTGCCAAGAGCAGCAACGACTTTCTGGCAGCGGTCAGGGATATCAACCAGCTCCGGAGCATGTGCCTTGGCTATGGCGAGATTGAAGCCTCACAAAGGCTGGAGGAGAAGCTCTCATTCTACGGACAGGAGTACGACAGACTCTTTCGGTAATAATTTGTTGGCTCATACGTTATATAGAGTAATATGCTGATTGTCAGGCCACCTTCTTTGCTTACCCGTGCGCTGCACAGAATGA
>JAOZQY010000205.1 GCA_029931975.1 Bacteroidales bacterium
CCCAGCCGTTCCGGCCTGTTAGGAATTCTTGGTGCTGCCCTGGGCCTGAAACGGGAAGAAAAAGCTTCCCAAAAATCCCTTGCAGCCAGTTGTGACTTTGGGGTTAAACTGCTTACCCCGGGTACCTTGCTCAAGGATTATCATACCACCCAGGTGCCGGATGATGTTGGCAAATACCGCTATGTTACACGGCATGAAGAATTGAAATTGGGCTCCGGACCTCTTGGAACTATCCTGTCTTCCCGGGACTACCGCCAGGATGCCCAGTTCATTATTGCAGTAAAAAGCAATGAGGGTGCATCTGTCAGTCTTGAAGATATGCACACAGCATTGATGTTTCCCAAGTTTCATCTTTATCTTGGAAGAAAATCCTGCCCGCCATCTTTGCCCTTGTCCCCTCGGATAACCCAGGCTGATGGGTTTAAGAATGCCCTGGATACCCATAAACTTGTTCCTTTTATGAATGGCAGTTTTTCAAAGGAAGATGAAAACCGCTATCTTCCCATAAGGCAGGAACAAGTTCGTTATTTCTGGGAAGGTGTTGAAGAGGATTTTGCTGAAGCATCAAGTATCAACGGCGAAGCAATACAGCGCAACATGAGAAATGATCAACCCATTTCCAGACAAAAATGGCAGTTTTGCAAACGCCTTGAGTTTACATATCAACATGTTGCCGGGGAGGAAAAGGAAAATGTATTTTTCAAGAATCAGGATTAAACCGGATTTTTTCGAATCTCCTGCCCTTTCGACCATGGTGGTAAATCAATTAAAATCCGTATACGGGGCGCATAAGCTTTTATGGGACCTTTTTCCAGACCAGAAGCAACGGTCTTATCTCTTTCGCGGGGAGATGGATACCGATCAGGGCAGATTAAGGTCACTGCCCTTGTATTATGTAGTCTCACCAAAACCACCAATCGAAAATACGCTTTTTGATGCCCAGGTAAAACAATATTGTCCCTTGGTGTCCCAAGGTAGTTTTTTCCATTTTAAATTGAGAGCCAATCCAGTTGTTGCAAAGAAAAAAGAGGGGAAAAAAAATTCTGTTCATCATGATGTGGTTATGAATTGTAAACACGACATTTACCAGAAGTTGTCCAAAATTTTGGGGATTGAGCCAACAAATTCATCCTCCATGAAAAAAATTATTATAAAAAAGGGTACAAAAACCATTGGTAATGCAATCCAGCAACTGGATACAAATTTTATTTGCGAGGAAGGGCGGAGTCCACTTTTTTCATATATAAATCTGCAAACGGATAAATGTCTTCATGAGTGGTTGGATCGAAAAGGGAAAAAAGAGGGGGGGTTCCAACTTTCAGGTGAACTGCAGACAACTGGATACCAGTCTCACAGAATTTCAGAGAAAGGAAAAAATGCCGGGTTCTGCTCAGTTGATTTCGAAGGAAAGATAATGGTAACTGATCCAAAAAAATTTAAAGATACATTGTTCCTCGGTATTGGCCGTGCCAAAAGTTTTGGCTGTGGATTGATGATGATCAAACCTTGATTTGAATTTTTAAGGACAACCTTATGGACCATTATATCCCCCTGAAACCCATCCCCATTAAAGATAGGAACTCCATGATTTTTTTGGAGTATGGTTTGATTGATGTGATTGATGGGGCATTTGTGTTGGTGGATAAAAATGGCATCAGGACTCATATCCCACTGGGATCTGTGGTATGCATCATGCTGGAGCCAGGCTCTCGAATATCCCATGCTGCAGTAAAACTTGCAGCCGCGACAGGTACATTACTTATATGGGTGGGAGAAGCTGGTGTCCGGCTCTATTCATCTGGACAGCCTGGAGGTGCCAGGTCGGATAAGCTCCTGTATCAAGCCAAATTAGCTTTGGATGAGAAATTGAGGCTCAAGGTTGTGCAAAAAATGTTTGAGATGCGTTTTAAGGAAAAACCTCCAGAGCGGCGCAGTGTGAATCAATTGAGGGGAATCGAAGGTGCCCGGGTTAGAAAATTTTATGAAATGCTGGCAAAGCAATATGGTGTCAAATGGAAAGGGCGGCGGTATGATCCTAAAAACTGGGAAGCAGGAGATATTGTGAATAGATGCCTTAGCTCTGCAACCTCATGTTTGTATGGGGTTACCGAGGCTGCTGTTCTTGCTGCTGGATATGCCCCTGCCATTGGTTTTATACATACAGGCAAGCCGCTTTCATTTGTTTATGATGTAGCCGATGTGTTCAAGTTTGAAACCGTTGTTCCGATAGCGTTCAAAATTGCATCAAAAGGTCCTGTCCAGGCGGACCGGGAAGTCCGGATTGCTTGCAGGGACATTTTTAGGCGAACGGGCCTATTGAAAAAAATTATTCCCTCCATTGAAGAGATGCTATCAGCCGGAGGAATTCAAAAACCGCCCCCTCCAGAGGACGCCCAGCCGCCAGCCATACCGGAACCTGAAACCATAGGCGACCAAGGACATAGGAGCAGATAAGCATGAGTATGGTGATTGTAGTGACTGAAAATGTGCCCCCAAGGTTGCGGGGAAGATTGGCAATATGGCTTTTAGAAATCCGTGCCGGTGTATATGTAGGGGATGTATCCAAACGTATCCGGGAGATGATTTGGGAGCAGGTTACAGCTTTGGCCCAAGAAGGCAATGCCGTCATGGCATGGGCCACAAATACTGAATCTGGATTTGATTTTCAAACCTATGGGGAAAACCGGAGAGTTCCCATTGATTATGATGGCCTTCGTTTGGTATCATTCAAGCCAATTGAGGCGGCTTCTCTTACTGGAGAAAAAGCTCTTTGACAATTTGTATAGGTTGAAAAATGGTTGGTAAAAAAAGATCCTGTAAAAAAGTTTATTAATTTCAATGAGTTCTGGGAAGTATGTTCCCCACACCCGTGGGGATGAACCGACCCGGATGCTGTTTTGGATTATCAAATTGATATGTTCCCCACACCCGTGGGGATGAACCGGAGTTGTTCCACTGGCGGTTGGCCAGGAAACAATGTTCCCCACACCCGTGGGGATGAACCGGATTGAAAAAGGATTTTACCATTGATGTAACTATGTTCCCCACACCCGTGGGGATGAACCGACTTTTATAGAGGTTTTGCAGTATGTTTATGACATGTTCCCCACACCCGTGGGGATGAACCGCACTCCTTTTTAATTTGGTCTGGTCGGTTAAAATGTTCCCCACACCCGTGGGGATGAACCGAAAGCCGCCAGGATCAAACAGGATTTTGTTCAATGTTCCCCACACCCGTGGGGATGAACCGATTCCTCCCTGAATTTTTTATACTGCATTGCCATGTTCCCCACACCCGTGGGGATGAACCGGAACCTGCAGGTGTAAAGGAATCCCATCGGGTATGTTCCCCACACCCGTGGGGATGAACCGAATTACTAAATACACACATAGGGATTTCTTATATGTTCCCCACACCCGTGGGGATGAACCGGCATAGGGGGATTTTATGGCTTTAAAATCAGCATGTTCCCCACACCCGTGGGGATGAACCGAGTACCTGGAAAATGTGCGACGATTTGCTTCAAATGTTCCCCACACCCGTGGGGATGAACCGAAAAAAAATGGACCAGGGATCTCGCTGGGAAAGATGTTCCCCACACCCGTGGGGATGAACCAGACACCCTGTCTGATCCTTTGCTAAAACTGTGGATGTTCCCCACACCCGTGGGGATGAACCGGAACCTCCTGACCGTGGATATCGTCCGGGCAGATGTTCCCCA
>JAOZQY010000206.1 GCA_029931975.1 Bacteroidales bacterium
TCAGGGTAGTTACCAGACTATTATAGGAAAGAAGTGCCTGTGCTATTGAAGATCCAAAACCAACCTGTCCATGCTTGGAAGCCTGATAGATTGTGGCTCTTGGACTTGTTCTCAAACCGGCAGTTGATGATATATTTATAATACGACCAGATTTATTTGGAATCATGGATAGGTTCAAAACAGAGTGTGTACAATACATTGTTCCTTTAAGGTTTAGATCTATCATCAAGTCAATATCATCAATACTTTGTTCCCAGAAGGTACCAACTTTTGCCATACCCGCATTATTTATCAGCACATCAATTTGATTATTATCTGCCATAATTTTTTCAAAGGTTTTACAAACTAGATTTGAATCACTGATATCCACAGAATAGGCATGAATATTTCCTTTTCCTTCCTCTTCAAGAGCTTCAAGTTTATCCTGCGATCTGGCTAAAGCGCAGATTGTATAGCCTCTCGACCCGAAATAGAGAGATACAGCTCTGCCAACTCCGCTGCTTGCACCGGTAACAACCATCACTCTTTTTATTTCTTTCACCTTATTTACCATATCACCTCATATTCATTCCACCGTTTATATCCAGAGTTGTTCCTGTAATATACCCGGCTTCATCACTTGCTAAAAAAACAACGGCAGTCCCCACATCTTTTATTCTTCCAAAACCCATGGGCATTTTTGCTGCCAGTTCTTTTTTCCTTTCGGGAGTAACAAAACCATCAAGCATCTCTGAATCAATTGATCCCGGAGCAACTGCATTTACTGTGGTATTAAAGGAAGTAGCTGCACGAGCGAGGGTTTTTACCAGTGCAATCTGCCCGCCCTTACTTGCTGCATAATGTACCTGCCCATATTCTGCACCTCGCTGACCTGTTAGAGATGCATCAATAATAATACGGCCATAATTCTGTTTTCTCATTATTTCCATGGCATTTTTTGTACAAAGAAATGTACTGGTTAAATTTGTTGCAATTAATTCATTCCATTTTTCAATACTTGTATTAAAAATATCTTCCTTGCTGATTATTCCGGCATTATTAACAAAAATATCCAGGGTATTAAACTCTGCAAGAACTGTATCAAAAAGTTGTCTGACATCTTTTTCTTTACTGACATCCGCTTTTACAGCCAAAGCCTTCCTGCCCATTTTTTGAATCTCTTCAACAACCGTCATTGCCCTTTCTTTGGAATGCAGATAATTAATGACAACATCTGCACCTGCCTCTGCAAGACATTTTGCAATACCGGCACCCAAACCTCTAGAAGCACCTGTTACAAGTGCTGTTCTATTTTCTAATGAGAACATTTACTAACCTCCAGAATACTTGTATTTGATATCAACCATCCCATCCAAACATGAATTTCCCATTGGCACCTGCAGAAAAAAGATGGTAGGCCTCTTCAGCCTCCTCCAGCTTGAAAGTGCGTGTTACCATATCCGAATAGTGAATATCGTTGTCCACAAAAAACTCCACCATTTCCGGATAATCCAAACGGGGGAAAACATATGAGCCCACAGCTGTCACCTGCCTTCGGATAAAATGGTTCATATCCATGGAATTCTCTGTTGCTCCCATACCGACAAAACCAATCCTCCCATTTGCCGCAATACACTGAACCGCGGTTGCTTGAGCCTGGTGAGCTCCCGAGGCTATCATAATCCTCTCAGCTCCCCTTCCATTGGTGAGTTCCATTACGGCTTCCAGGGTGTCTGTTTGAGATGCATTAATCAGCTGATCAGCTCCAAACTTCATGGCGAACTCAAGTCTATCCTCCAACATATCCACAACTATCGGCTTTACTCCGTAGATTTTTGCCACCATGAGAATAGAGAGTCCTACAGGTCCGGCACCAAAAAGAACAAACGAATTGCGGCCGGAGAGCGCCATCTTCTTGACAGCCGAATAAGCTGTTCCGCCGGCACATCCAATTATTGCTCCGTCCTGAAATGTCAATTCATCGGGAAGCTTCATACAGAATTTCGCGTCTGTCAGGAAGTAGTCGGAATCACAGCCGTTTGTGTGCCAGTTCAACCCGTACCGCTCGGTACACTGCATATAGAGACCCCTCTGACAGAGACTGCATTTCCCGCAACCATGATGGTGATAGATTGAAACAAGGTCCCCTACATTTAAATCAAAAACTCCCTCTCCTACTTCATGTACAATGCCTGCTCCCTCATGTCCTGCAATAAAAGGCGGCGTTTCAGAGGGTGTGTAAATCTGGAGATCGCTGCCGCAAATACCGGCAGCTTTCATCTTAACTACGACTTGTCCGGGTCCTGCTTCCGGATCAGGATATTCCCTGATTTCCAAATTGCAATTTCCCTTAAAAAATAACGCATTCACTATTTATCTCCCTAGTTAATGGACATACAGGATTTATGCAAAGAGGAATCTGCAATTAACATCGTTTTAAGCAGTTATTCTTTGTCTTTTTTTGAACAAAGTCGTAATAATTATTAAAAGTATAATGAGACCACCAATTATTTTTGAGTATGTATTTGGAATAATAACAAGAAGACCACTTACTAATGAGAGGATCCTAAGAGGTGAATAATATTTTTCTCCCAGCATTCCCAATTTAGAAATATATCCTTCAGTCCCGCCAACAACAAAAACAATACCTATCAGGAAGGTAAAAAATAGATAAAACATTTCTACAATTGATCCCTGAAAAATTAATGCCGGTTTCAGGACAAATACAAATGGAACTATAAACAAAATCACTCCAATCCGCATTGCCATATACCCTGTCTTCATGGGCGAATCTCCGGAAATTGCAGCCGCGGCAAATGCAGTAATTGCCACAGGAGGTGTTATTCCTGACAACATACCGTAATACATTACAAAAAGATGCACAGCCAGTGGATTAAAGCCCATTTGTACTAATGGTGGAACGACAGTCATGGCTAAAATTACATATACAGCTGAAATAGTCATTCCCATTCCCAGAACAAAACTGATTAACGCACCAAAAGCCAGCAGCAAGATGGGATTACCCATAGCTATTCTGACAATTTCATAAGAAAAGGCAAAAGCGACACCCGTCATCATCAATGCGCCTATGACAAAACCAACACCTAACAATAAAGTCATTATCCTGGAGATCATATTCCCCACTTCCTGAAGCATCTCCAGCAGGAATTTACGGGTTATTTTCGATCTCTTATTAATACCTACAGATATAAGAAGAACAAAAGTTGCATAATATGGGGCCAGAATAACAATCCGAAAAACAAGCAATTCGACAATAAGAACAATAAGACTGAGTAAATAAGGCCATCCCCCTTTCATTGTTTCACGAATACTAGGTACATCTACAGCTGAAAGCCCTTTTAGTTCAACCCTGGCAGCATAAGCATCAACCTGAATAATCAAACTGGCATAATAGAGTATTGCAGGAATAAAAGCTGCCGAAATTACCACTGAATATGATACACCAAGAACCTGACACATTATAAATGCGGTTGCACCCATAATAGGGGGCATAAGTACACCACCTGTAGAAGCACAAGCCTCTACAGCTCCGGCATATCTTGAGCTATACCCCAGTTTTTTCATTGCTGGAATGGTTATTGCCCCTGTTGTAGCAACGTTTACAATTGGTGCACCATTGATACTGCCAAATAAGCCGCTGGCTATTACCGCAACTTTTGCAGGACCACCTCTGGATTTACCTACCAGTGAAAAAGCAAGATTAAGAAAAAAATCACA
>JAOZQY010000366.1 GCA_029931975.1 Bacteroidales bacterium
TATCAAAAGGGTTTCTTTTTCTTTATCCAGTACAGCGAGCAACTCCTCAAAATGCTGGTTTGCTTCTTGTGGTTCCAGGGTTTCGGGGTGAAAGGTGATTAATAGGTTTTTCTTTCTGAATTTTATTTTGAGATCAGTTTCCAGTTCCTTTTTTGAAAGCAACTTGAGTTTTTTGATATTATCGAGACCCATACCGCCAACATTATATACCCGCTGTGGATTCTCTCCCAATTGGATGATTCTTTGCCTGTATTCTTCAGCAGCAGCAAAGTGAACGGCCGACATTTTTGTTATTGAATGGCGGACTGAATCATCAATAGCCCCCAGGGTTAATTCACCACCATGGATGTGGGCCACAGGGATGTTGGCTATAAGAGCTGTGGCTGCTGCTCCCAGAATCTCAAACCGGTCCCCCAGTAAAACAATTAAATCCGGTTTAAGAGTTGTAAGAGCTGTGGCGAATCCATCTATGGCAATTGCCAGGGAATGACTGATCCCGGCTGGTGAATCATTATGCAAACGTAGATCAAAACTCCTGTCAACCTGAAAGCCATCATCCCTTATCTGGTCAATAGTTGATCCAAATTCTGGAGAAAGATGGGTTCCTGTTGCAATTAATTGCAACTTAAGGTCAGCATCCTCCTTAATGCCTTTCATCAGCCAGAACAATAGACCATATTCGGCACGGGAAGTAGTAATAACACAAATTTTTCTCATCAGATCAGATCATCTTTTTTGTAATTCTGCTTTGCCCTTGTGCCTAACACTTCATCCCACTTCAAGGGGCTTATTCCATGTCCGGGACGTTTTACTGCAAGGTTAATTTCAGTGAGAGCTTCTCCCTGTTCTATATTTTTTGCTGCAACAATGCTTTTGCGTGCAGCAGTCATATTTTTCTTTTCACTCTCTGATGGCTTTTTTATACCATCTCCCATTGCGGATTGCACATTTCGAATTGCCCTGACCATGTCTATGAGCTCCGATGGTTCCAGACTGGCTTTATGATCCGGGCCATTCATATTTTTATCAATGGTAAAGTGTTTTTCAATTACCGC
>JAOZQY010000207.1:0-1732 GCA_029931975.1 Bacteroidales bacterium
ATTTTAGAAAGGGCAAGGCTTGCCTGCCCTGGTCCAGTATCAATATATGGAGTTTCCTATTCATTCCTCAAAATGATTCATGATAATCTCATAGCTGTGACTCACAGTGTAATTATCCATCAACAATTCACGCCCTTTCTCACCCATTCGTTTTCGCTCCTCAGGTCTCTCCGAAAAATATTTAACCCCCTTAACAAAGGCATCAAGATCCCCGTGAGTGACTGAGCAACCACACTCCGAATCCTCAACAATGCTCCCAATGTCCGTATCTTTATTAACTGCACACAATACCGGTTTCGCATACTCCAAGTAACTCAGCAAGCGGGATGGAAACTGTGGAGAAGTATAGCGGTAAAGAAAAATGAGTCCCACATCACTGGTAGCCAGAATTTGCCCGAAATCTTCATGTGGTAACCAGCTGTAAAGCAATGCGTTTCGGGGTGATGACTCTGCAAACCTTTTTTCCAAATAGCGATACTGGGTACCTGATCCCCCGATCGCAAAATACGCCTTGGGGTAGTCAGCCAGTGCTTCAATGGCCTCTGCCACAAAATGGAGTCCGTGTCCTACACCCAGGTTGCCGCTAAAAATAAAAACACAGGCATCTCTGGGTATCTGGTACTTGTCGCGTATTTCATAGTCTGGTGAAGCCTTCAGCGCTTCGACGGGACAAATAGAATTGGGACAAACCTCTACTTTTCCGGGGGAGAGAAATTGGTTCTTTAAGAGGATGTACTCAGCTCCCAGGGGGGACATACAGCCAATATGGTCGGCTGTTTTGTAAAGCCGGACCTCGTGTGAGCGAAAAAACCACCACGGGAGACTGTATTTCCTGAATACTTTCAGATCGACAGAACCCTGAGGCCAGATATCTTTAAGCAACAGATAAAAAGGAGCCTGGTAGTGTCTCTTTAACCGTTTATGAAGGAAAGAAAGGGTGATAGGTGGGGTAGGACCAATAATCAGGTCATAATGGCTCTTCCCGAAGTGCTTCCGGATCGCACTGCCCAGTTTGCCTCCCAGGAACAGTAGAGAGGAAATCTTGCGCAAATAGGAAGCTTTTCGGATTTTCCCGGAATACACCCGCAAAATCTTAATCCCATTCTCCTCACTAAGACTGGTCCTAATCCGCCTGTCAGAATCCTGTGTCCCTGTTACATCTACCTTGTGGCCATGGCGGACAAACTCATCCATCAAGTCGGTATAGAGGTTCTTCTGGCCAGCTGCAGGCCAGGCTATGGTGATAAAAAGAATATTCAACTGAAAATTGTCATTAGTGATCTGGCTGCCTCTTTCACCCTTACAGGGTACTCCTCGTAAAATCTGTCTTCCACGTTCCTCTCTGGGTATTCCTTAAGGATGGAGACCAATTCATCAGGATTGTGGGGATCAAAGTATACCCCTTTCTCTCCCAACTGTTCAATATTAACCCCCAGGTTGGAAGCTACCACTGGAACCTGCAGGGATCTGGCATCTTCAATCACTGTACTCCAACCCTCAAACAGACTTGGCTGTAATACTGCCTGAGAATGTCTCATAAGCTGCAGTTGGTCATTTCGTGAAATAATGCCCATCATGCTAATCTGATCATGAAGCTGATTCTCATCAATGATCTTATGCAACTCGGCCATGTATGGCGAATCGTCAGCATCCGGAAACTTACCGGTCATAGCCAAGTGAGTTCGCACTCCCATCTCTTTCAGTTTAGTCAGGGCCAGCAGTAATACCCGAT
>JAOZQY010000207.1:1742-3714 GCA_029931975.1 Bacteroidales bacterium
TATAAGAAAAAATCTATCTGGCAACTTGAATTTTTTCTTAAGCTCCTCAATATACACCTGCTCTAAATCATCAATAATGGAAACAAAATGATAGATATGGATATTCAAATCCTTTCTTACCTTAAAAAACTTCTTCAGGTCTTTGTGGGCATCGTGACTCGAAAGTACAAGATTGTCTGTATTGCGCAGGGCATTTTTTACACGTGTGTCTCGCCCTAGTATCTGTTTCTTTGAGAAAAACTCCGGATAGTGCTTGTGCTGGAAATCGGCTGACCAGGAGACCAGCTTAACATCCGTTTTAGTCCGGACCGGGTAATCCTGTAAAGGATAGATTACATCCAGGGCATGCTTCTTTAACAGCTCCCTGATAAAGAGGTTCTTCCGGAGCAACATCGATTTGATATTCCCCTTAATCAATGAAGGGTAGTCATCCTCCACAAAATTTATATAAGGATACTCGAACTCATCCAGGAATCTTTTTAAGCGTGGCTTGTAGAAAAGAGTTATTTCCGGTTTCTCATCATCATCAAGAAAATTCAGTGTCTTGACAATGTTGATGATATAGATGATCCCACCCATCCAGGAGGGATCGAAGTTGAACATCACTCCGAGCTTTAGTCTCTTGTTTTCCATCTTGTCAGTTTTGATGTTTCTAATTATTCCAGTTGTTCACCAGGTTCTTGATCCCTTCATCAATATCCCATTCCGGTTCCCAATCTGCTTTCTCTTTCAACTTGCTCACATCTGCCAGAAGATGCTGGCGTTCTACTTTCCGTACCCTGGCTGGATCCACCTCGATCTTTATCTCTTCATTCAGCTGCCTTCCAAAAGCCTCCACAATTTCCACCACTGAATACTCGATCCCCCTGCCCAGATTAAAGGTATCATAACCCACTCCTTCAAGTTTCAACAATTTTTTTACAGCTGAAGCCATATCATAGGTATGTATGAAATCACGCTTGGGAGTCAGGTTCCCAAGATTAATGGTACGCATTCCTTCCCTCAGCTGTTTCTCTATTTCGGGAATCAGGTGGGGATTGGTCTCATTGGGCCCAAAGGCATTAAAAAAACGACAAACGATAGTATCGATCCCGCTATCAAGCCAGAACTCCTTACAGAGGCTTTCACCGGTTAGTTTACTCAGACCGTATATATCAAGGGGTAGCACCTTATGACCTTCAATAACTGCTTCATCTTATATAGTATAAACAGCGGCCGTAGAGGCAAAAAAGAATTTTTTAAGTGCCGGAAGCTTCTTGCAAGCATTCAATACATTAAGTGTCCCTCTGATATTTGTATCCGCCGCCTCAAATGGGTGCTGGTTACAATAGGGAATAAAGTGAATAGCGGCCAAGTGCAAAACGATGTCGGGTTCCACCTGAGCCACAATCTCTTCCACCTTCTCCGTATCCCTGATATCAGCCAGGAAGAAATTCGAATCTGGAACATTAATGAAATCTCTGTTCCCAAATGACAGGTTATCCAATACGAATATGTCATACCCCTCCTTTTGCAAGGCAGGAGTAACTGCTGAACCAATAAAACCAGCAGCGCCGGTAACTAAAATCTTCATAGCTATAAATTTAAATTAGTATTCTATTATTAATTGCTCTTCAGAATAAAGGTCTCAAACTGTTCCCCTATTTTCTGAATTGAAAACTTCTGGATCTCTTCCCTGGCATTTCTACCAAATCTTTCTCTAAGTTCTGTTTCTGTCATCAGTCGTTTCAGTTTATCCCTGAACTGATCATAATCAAAAAGTGGGATAAGAAATCCGTTGTGATTGTCCCTGATCATATCGGATGGTCCTGCAACACAGTCAAATGCGACGACTGGCAGACCTGCCGATAAGGCTTCTCCAATCACATTGGGGAAACCCTCTGAACTGGAGGTAAATGCAAAAACCTTGCTCCTATCATAATATGGGTCGATCGAAACCTGCTTTCCCTCAAGGGATACCTTTTCGTTTGCA
>JAOZQY010000208.1 GCA_029931975.1 Bacteroidales bacterium
TTATTTATATTTTGTACCTCATGATATTCAGCATTTGATTGACGAAACAATGGGTGAAAAATTATTCATTGATAAACTTCAAGTGCTTTTTGATAGCTTACATTACGAAGCTACAAACGAGCCGGATATAGCATTCCCATTCTTATTTAACTATGTAAAAGGTGAAGAATGGCGAACACAGAAAACGGTTAGTAAATTAGTATGCACCGAATTTGGAATTAAGCCAGATGGTATTCCGGGAAATGATGATGCCGGTACGATGTCTGCCTGGTTGATTTTTGCTATGATGGGAATTTACCCTGATTGTCCGGGAAGTATGGATTATCAGATTACTACTCCGGTTTTTGATAAAATATGCATTGCACTGAATCCAAACTATTATTCAGGGAAAGAATTTGCTTTTGAGAGGAAGAATGGTGCTACTGAGAATCAATACATTGCTAATATGAAGCTAAATGGTATAGATCATGACTCTTATACAATAAAACATGAAGATATTGTAAAAGGTGGCTCATTGACATTTGAATTAGAAGATTTTAGATGATAAAAATGATGCTCCTGCAAATGCAATAATTCAAACGCTTTATCCTAATAGAACCGTAGTAGGTATTGATGTTAGAAATTTATTTGAAAATGGAGGAATGATTCACTGTGTAACGCAACAACAACCTGAATAAGTAAACTACTCATCTCTAAATTAAAACGAAATATGAGGAAAATAGAGTTATTTTTTCTGGCTTTGGGAATGATGATGCTTAATGGATGCATCAATTCACAACAGGAAGTTACATTATCAAAGCCTAATGTGATTATTATTCTTGCAGATGATATGGGGTATGGCGATGTTTCTGCCTGTAATCCCACTGCAAGAACCAGTACGCCGAATATAGACATGCTTGGTGAACAGGGTATCAGTTTCACCGATGCCCACAGTGCGGGTGCCGTATGTGTACCATCAAGATATGCGCTACTAACGGGTCGGCATTTATTTCGGGTTCCTCCGCAAAAATCAAGAGCAGGTTGGGGTTATGGTTCCCCGCTGATAGAAAACGGGCGAGAGACCATTGGAACCCTGATGCAAAAAGCAGGCTATGCTACAGCCTGTATTGGAAAATGGCATCTTGGACTCGAATGGACATTGAAAGACTCTGCAAAATCACAGATGCCAGCCACAAAGCCACTTGCTTATACCAATACCGATTTTGGAGCTGTAGTTGGCAAGGGGCCAAATACACTGGGATTTGATTATTCATTTATTATGCCGGCCTCGCTGGATATGCCTCCTTATGTTTTTGTTAAAAATGATAGAGTTGTTGATCCTGAAATAGTGATGGTCTCCGATGTTTATTCAAGAACAAAACCCGGAACACTAGAGGCTTATGACAGGGGTTATGTTAACGATAACGACATCTACTGGGGTCGTGGCATCTGGTGGCGGAATGGTGAGATGTCTTCATCGTTCCGTATAGAAGAGTGCCTGGATGTCATAGTCAGCGAAGGAACTTCCTTTATTGAAGAGCATGTAACAAGCCATCCTGAAAAACCTTTCATGCTTTACCTCCCATTAACAGGGCCACATACTCCATGGGTGCCTGATGAAAAATTCCAAAAGACATCAGATCTGGGAACCTATGGTGACTTCATTCATGAGATCGATGATGTAGTTTTAAGAATAAAAAGTACCCTGAAAGAACTGAATATTGAGGAGAATACCATTGTGATTTTCACCAGTGACAATGGTGCCCACTGGTCAGAAGAGGATAAGCTTATTTATGCACATCAAAGTAACTGGAGTTCCAGAGGACAGAAAGGAGACATCTGGAACGGAGGACATCGGGTTCCACTATTTGTAAATTGGCCTGCCAAAATAAAAGAAGCTATAAGCTGTAATCAAACAGTTGGTTTAATTGATATTATCACCACTCTGGCAGATCTTACCGGTGAAAATATTGAAGATGGATATGCAGAGGATAGTTACAGCTTCTTTCATGTATTAGACCCATCTGTTCAGAAGCAAGCGGAAAGAGAGCATATTATATATTATTCGTCCGGAAGGAAAAAGGCGGTACAGTCAGGTGACTGGAAGTATATTGATTGCCTGGGCTCTGGTGGTTTTACAAGACCTTCCCGTCTGGAACCTGTGGATGATGGTCCCCCTGGACAGTTGTATAACCTAAAGCTGGATCCGCTTGAACAAAACAACCTATATCTGGAAGAACCTGAAATTGTAAGAGAATTATCGAACCTGCTGGATAGCTTAGTTCTACTTTGACACATTAGCGTATTCCTTTAAATAACAACTATTTATCGCAAGCTGTCGTCGTCGGTGCCGGTTAAACATCAGGTATATCATATCTATTTCCATCAACTCTTTCGCCAGAAGAAAGTTTAGCCAGTCTTTTATATCTCTTGCTGAAAGAAGCGGTAAATCCCTGAAGTTGAACAACTTCTCTTTGAGCATGAAGCCCATGATCATGATATTCAATGCAACTTGATGATACCAGGATAACCATTTACGTGTCTGAAGCTGATCCATACCCAAGATAAATTTTGCTTCCTTGATGCTGTGCTCGACAAAGAATCTTTGAGCCTGCATGTACGCCAGTGCTTTAGTGGTATACTGCACCATATCTGCATTGGTAAACGAATACTTGATATCCTCCCCTGATTTGGTTTTCAGCTTTCGTATTACCAAGAGCCTTCTTTCGATCCGTATCTCCTCTCTGTCCCAGATATAAACCTGCTTATAGTGGAACAAACCTTTCAAGCTTCCTTTCGCTGTATTCCGGACTTTGATTTCTTCCCAATCTTCCTGGTCAAGCCCCTGGATATATTCAGATACTTTTACTGTCTTTTTTGTTACTGTCAGGCGTTTAGGTATTGTACCTCGATTCCCTTTCCGCTCTGGTAACACTAATTCAGGCTTCTCCAGGTAGATTGGCTGATTACTGTGAATGTCAAACATATAGGTTAATCCCAGTAGATCTACTTTCCTGGCCAGGTTATAGTCATTCCCATAAAACCCATCGGCGCCAACATAATCAAATGAGGTACCCAGTTCCACTTGGTGAAGTATCATTTCGTATGCAAGATCAAGCTTGGTCTTGAATTCCCTTTCATCTTCCGGGATCCCTGCTTGTTCGCATCTCTGCGGATCATCACACCAAGCCTTTGGTAAATATAATCTGGCATCCACCAGGGAAGCAAAATCTCCATTGCTCAAACACCCCACTACGGCTACCTGACTGTTACCCGTCTTGCCAGCGTTACCACAATATTGATGTCCAACACCGACACTCATATCTCCTTTCTTCAATACTCCGGTCTCGTCAATTATGTATCCTGTGAGTTTTGCTTTTCTCAGGTTGTTGCTGGCCTGCTTTGCAGTCGTGTCCATCACATCCCGGTAGCTCCAGTTGGAATCTGAAATAAAATGCTGCATCTGGAAATAATTCGGAACTCTCAGTGTATCACAGATTTCTTCGAGATTACACCGACTGGTTTGTAGCATTCCCTGGGTATATTGTTTAGCCCTGTTAAAGAACTTTTTTGTTTTGTCTCGGAAAAACATCTGATACTCAGATAGATAATCGCCTAACCTGCCCTGAGCAGCAGTTAGTGTTTTTCCATATTCTTTTGTACTTTTAACTTGTGTTGAACATACCTTGAAGGTACGAAAATCATGTTTTTCGATGCC
>JAOZQY010000082.1 GCA_029931975.1 Bacteroidales bacterium
CAAAAGGCAGGCAATCCATTGGTATCAGGGAATTTTTGTATCATCAGCTGAAAGATTCCCAGTAAATACCCTCCCCCATTTCTTATCCTTAAACCCTTCCTGTGTTTTTTTCTTGTCTCCCCATGATAAATTCATGGCATAAATGTTGCTGTTTAAAAACTAAAATGGGGAAATAACTGAAATCAGGGAAAATTATTCCCTTTGGTATATTTTCCAGTATTCAGTTCACCCCTGTAGATACCGATAAAGTGATAAGGAGAACTCAACATGGAAAAAATTGCCCATAAAGTGAATGATATGCTTGAGGAAAAGCTTTGTTTCTATAAGGAACTTCAAAATGTTCTTGAAGAAGAAAAAGGCTATCTTATTGATATGGATGTTGATTCCCTGTGGAAAACAATTGCCCGGAAAAAGCAAATTGCTTTGAAAATAAAGGCCATAAGGCAGCAGATCATCAATCTTCTTGAAAAAAGAGCCATTGAACTGGATATGGACCATGCATCATTCAGCCTGTCTGATTTCATAAAAAAAATGCCTGTTTCCAGAAAGGTTAAATCAAAACTCAGTAATCGTAAATTTGCCCTGGAAACCTGCAAAAGGACAGTGTCTACTTTGGCCTCTGCAAATCAAAAATATATTCGTGAATCACTGGTTGTGATTGATGATATTTTTTCAATGGCTGTAAACACAGTAGACAAGAAAGAATACAATAATTCCGGCCACCTGTTGGGGAATAAAGAAAAAAATAATTTAATTAATGCAGAGGTTTAATTTATGTCAGGCATATCTTCTACCCTCAGCATCGCAAAAACTGCAATTTCTGCCCAGCAGTATGGATTGAATATAACAGGGCAGAATATTGCCAATGTTAATAATCCCGATTATAGCGTCCAGAATGCTGACCATAAAAATGCCACACCGGCAGCCTATGGCGGATTCCTTTTCGGAACCGGTGTTGATATGTATCAGATCCAGCAAAGTGTTGACAAGCTTCTTGAGCAGCGCCTTACTACTGAATTATCAACCCAGGCCTCCTTTGAAGAGCAGGAATCCTATATGAGGGTCCTGGAAGGTTTTTTTGATGTCAGTTCAGAAACCAGTATCACCAATGTGCTGACAGAGTTCTGGAATTCATGGCATGATCTTTCAAACAATCCACAGGGATCATCGGAAAGGGTGGCGGTTTTAGAAAATGGGAAAAAAGTAGCTGCCGGCTTTGAAACAGCAGCCCTGGATATGGATGCTTTGTCCCTGGATATCACCCTGGATATTAATGCCGCCATAATTAATGTGAATACACTTACATCCCAGATTGCAGAATTAAATCAGCAAATAGCAGGTTCGGAAATAGGCAGAACAGCCAATGACTTGAGGGATCAGAGAAATAAATTATTAGATGACCTGGGAGATTTGATTGATATTTCAACCTATGAACACTCTGATGGATCAGTAACTGTAAATGCTGTAAATAATTTTACTATTGTTTCTGGAGTGGATACATATACCCTGGGAATGACCGATAAAGAGGTAGTATGGGAAAGCTCCTCCAGCGGAGAGACCATTATTTCCGACAAAATCCAGGGTGGTCGTATTGGAGGCCTGCTTGAAATGCGGGATGAGGTGATTCCCAAATACCGTGCTGAAATAGATGAGTTGTCCAGGGAGATGATCTGGGCCATAAATTATCAACATTCCCAGGGCGCGGGATTGGAGTATTTTTCAGAGCCTGTAACAGGCAATGATGCAACAGATGACAGTGGATGGTTAACCAGTTATGAATTTGGAGACAAGATAGATAATTCAAAAGATTTTACAATGTGGGTGGAGGATAAATCCACAGTCGATACTCAATACACCAATATAAATATAGATATGGGCTTGTCAAAAGCAAGTATTTCAAACTGGGATGGGATGTCTCCCGGTGCGGTTCAATCCATATATAAACTAACGGTTGTTGATGAAGCTGTTTTAGGAGATAAAGAGGTCACGGAGACAGATGGTGACGGTCTTGCCCGGGTCCATGGACTGATTTTGACTTCCGGAGCTGCAACCACTGTGAGCATGACCCTTGACAATGCCATTGCAGAACAGACCATAACGGTTTATAACGGCCCGGCCGGCACCGGGGTTATTGAAGTAAAAGATGTGGGAGGAGATGCAAAACGGTCAACAGCATCACTGGCAGATGCATTGAACAAAATTGAGGGTGTGGCTGCCTATGCATCGGAAAATGATGTTACCTTTAATACTGCTGGTATCGCTAATGCCCAGGATGGTGATGAGATTCAATTTTCATTTTATGTGGATGGTATTATCCAGGACCATGGTTTTATCAGGGATTCATCATCAGGATCCGTTCAGGAGCAGTTTGAGGATGCACTTTTAGCGGTTGTCGAGGCAGTTAACAATACAAATGAAGATAATGATCTTTTTGCCGACGGCCTGACCATTACAAGCAGTTCCGGGAAAACACTGGGTGTCCAGGATTTTGAGGTCCAGGATAATGCAGGCGTGTCCTTTAATACATTCTCAGATTTTAATGAAGGGGATACCATCACTTTTACCATTGATTCCATGGCCGGGACATCTGCTGCAGGTACAACTGAAATTTCCATAGATCTTACAGGGGTTGATACCTCGGATCAGACACAGATGGCCCAGGCCTTTTATGATGCATTAACATCTTCCCTTGCCGGAAAACCATTTACCCTGGAAAATGATCTATCCACCAACTCGGTCTTCCTAAGGACAATTGACGGGTCAGACATACGACTAAGGGATGCCGGGAATGATACAGGAAACAATGCAACAATAACCCTTGCCGAGCTTGGAGGCACCACAGCCGATGCAGGCAACACAGATTCTCTTCTGGATTTTACTGCAACCGCTACGGATACAGCAAGATACAATGCAACCACAAGCTCTGGTGATAGTGTCACTTTTTCCGGTCAGGGAACCCAGGCCACAATAAATGAATCCACTGCTGGCGCTGTAAACAAAACCGGGGTAATTACAGGAACTGTTACAATCATGCTTGATCCAGGTATGACAATTCGTACAACAGTTTCAGGTGCAGGATCAGGAGGGCTTTTTGACAGCAGCTATGCAAAAACGGGAAGTTCGATTCTGACCCTGGGCGGGGACGGTGGGTTTTCAGGGTTTACCTTTTCCACTGCTGCCAATGAAACCATTTCCTTTGACCTGGATGGTACAAATATCTCATTTTCAACAACTGCAGGTACGGGTACCTCAGACCTGCAGCTTGCCCGGCTGTTTGAATCTGAGATTGACGCAGCAATGGGTTCAGACTATCAGGTAATCCGGACGGGAAGTTCTGTATCCATCATAAAAGATTGTTCCCTGGATGATCCCATTGAGATTGAAAATTTTTCCGATACATATGGCAATGGTGACACATATGCTGCAATACAGGTTCGAACAGGAACCGGCACAGGAATCAACCAGCCTGAAAATGATCTTCTGGAATCGGATCCTGCCATAACCTATAGAAATTCTACGACCTCTTCATTATACGATGATGAGGGTATTATCATGTGGGAGAGGCTTGATGAAGACGGGATCAGAACAGGGGCATCCGGTTTGATCCATGTGGAGGATGAGGGCAGCGTCGTCATTGAGGAAGACGGACTAGAAACCATGACCTTTGATATTTCCAAGGGCAGTCTTGTGGCTGGAAATACCCTGACCGTTAATACAGATACGTCCGGAAGTCCTGATCCTCTGGACTTCAGAATAACAGGTCGTGCAAACAGTATAAATGATATTTATCAATTCACCATAGTTTCAGGGGGCAAAGTAGGTCATCTGCCAGGTGCTGATGAGGAACCCCTTGTTATTGAGTGGAGCAGCAGTGTCGGAACCGGAACCTTTACCATTGAAGGCAATGATCCTCCCTATACACCCCTGTCACCTGTTGAGGTGAAAGTTGATGGCATGAACCTGAAATTTTATGACGGAACAGTTTTTTCCGGTGATGTTTTTACCATCACCACAGGGGATACAGGTGTTCCTGTTTCCCTTACCAGTGATGGGTACCCAACAGGAGAAAAATTATCTGACTGGCACTGGACAATTGATTCCTTTTCAGAACAATTTAACCGTATGGCAGGGGGAATGAAAGCTTCGACAACCATTGACAACCGGCTGAAATTTGAGGCTTCAGATTCATATTATGTGATGGATAATATCCAATATTCAGGCAAGAATGGGTTTGATGAAGAAAATGTTTCCATTGAAATCAAAGACTGGAGTGCAATTGATTTTAAGGCAGCAGATCTTCGGTTCGAGCGTTCTTCAGAAGGTGTTTGGGGGGTTTTGAATGATCCCACCGGCGGTTCCCTGCAACTCATACCCCAGGGCGGAGATGACAATGGATTTGGTGTAGACTTTTCCGGTGACGGTCTGGCAGATATCCGTATTGATTTCAGCCAGCAGATAAATGGTGATGGGTATGTTGAATTTGATTTTGAAAGCAGGAATGCCCTGGATATCGGTTTTGCATTTTCAGATGACTTGTCTTCATCCTCCGGGCTTGTTGCAGCCGCAGGAATCAATACTTTTTTCAATGGGTATGATTCCATGACAATGGAAGTCAATGAAGAATTAAGCGATACAAGACTGATTGCATCTGCTACCCTGGACCATGAAACAGGGCTCATAAGTCAGGGTGATAATACCAATGCCCTGGCCATGGCAGATATCCAGTACCAGGATATGGAAATGATATTGTGGACATACCAGAGGGGAGTGGAAACACAGTCCAGCGCCACAAATTCGACCCTTGATGATTATTATACCCAGATGGTAAGTTCCCTGGGGATTAAATCTCAAAGTATTAAAAATTCCAAGGGATTTGCCGATATAATGGTTAATAATATAACTGAACAGAGGAATTCAATTTCATCGGTATCCCTTGATGAAGAGATGATCAAGCTGATGAAGTATCAACATGCTTATTCTGCGGCTGCAAAGCTTTTGACCGTATCTGATGAAATGCTGAATACGCTGATATCCATGAGATAGCAGGAGGAAATAAAATGAGGGTTCCCAATATTTCCACATATGTTAATTCAACCTACAGGCTTGGTACTCTTACCAGTGACCTGGAACAGGCCAATGAAGTTGCCAGTACCCAGAAGCGGATAAATGAAATTTCCGATGACCCCCTGGGGTTAAGCCAAGTCCTGACCCTGGATAACACTCTGGGCAGTCTTGACCAGATAACTCAGAACGTAAGCATGGGAAAATCATGGATTGTAAGTATAGAAAACTCTCTTTCCAGTGTGAATGATTTAATATTGGAAGCTAAAACAGATATTACCCGCCTTGCCAATGATTCCACCACTGAAGATGAACGCAAAGATGCAATTGAAAGGATTGAAAGCGTAATCCAGCAGATAGTCACCCTGGGCAATACCCAGATCAATGGAAATTATATTTTTGGTGGTACGGACACAGATACAATCCCCCTGGAATATGATGCAGCTTCGGGTCAGGTAATTTACAACGGCAATGATATTCCTTTTGAAATCCGTACCGACAAGAGTCTGGGTGTTGAAGTGGGAAGAACCGGAAATACCACATTTTGGGACACAGAGGTCCATATAAATTCAACAAACAATACCATTACTTTTAAAGAGGACAATGGACATGGGGACGTCTCTGAGAAGATTCTCCATGCAGTTGTGCCCGATGGCTATTACACAAAACCAGAGATTGAAACAGCTGTAAGAAATGCCTTGAATGCGGTGTCTGAAGAACAGGGGTATGGGGTGAATTATGTTGTGGAGTACAATGAGGAATCCCAGACATATAATATCCAGGAAGACGGCAGCTACACTGGATATATCAGAACAGAATTTATGTGGGAAACCGGGAAAGATTCATATATCAGCAATATCCAGGCCTCAGCAGATATAGATTCTGAAGATATAGGGATCAGTATCCTCAATAAAAGCGCATTAACCATTGGTACGAAAATCGGAGAAAGTACCCCGGAACCCATAAGGTTTACATGGAATAAAGCAGATGGGAAATGGATTGTATCGGATAATCCCGGGTATGTGATGCCTGGCGAATTTTCAGGGACATCCACGGGTGTGGATATTGAGTTAAATGATATCGGAAATACAGACATCAGCATTAAATTTGATACCCCGGTACAGGATGGGGCCTATGTTGAATTTGAAATTATACCTGCAAGGGATGATACCAGTACAGGCCATGAGATCGGCTTCAGTGGAACCAATTTGATCCAGGCACCTCCTGTTTCAGATACCCGCGCCTCCTATATTACATCCCTTACCATAGGAACGTCCGGGAACAATACCATCAATTTTGAAGAAATCAATTCCACTGGCGGAGTCCAGACCCTTACGGCAAATTTTAACACCAGCGGAGCCGCTGTCACTTATACTGACATGGGGGAGCTTGCCAATGCAATAGAGTCGGCATTGGAAGCGGCAAGTGCAGCCCCAACCTCGGGCGCCAATACCATAGATTACTCAGTGTCCTATGATGCTGAGAACAGCATGTTTAATATCCGGGAAGATGGTTCCAGTTTGCATGAATTGTCAATTCAGTGGAATTCATCAACTGCCGCCGCCGATACCCTGGGCTATTATCCCATGGAAGATAAAATAACTTATCCCCATACATCCATCACCATTGATTCTTCCAATAACAGGCTGGATTTTTCAGAGTCAACTGGCGGCACTTTTACAACCCTTCAGGCCGTTGTGCCCTCCGGCACCTATTCCTCATTATCAGATATGGCATCAGCTGTGGAAACAGCCATGGAAGATGTATCTACCTATGACTATACGGTTTCCTATGATCAGGCACTGAGCCGGTTCAGCATCCAGCAGACCGGGGGTGCCGGTTTAACGGATTTTAATCTCTTGTGGAACACAGGATCTGGTGCATCTTCCAGTATTGGAGAGACACTTGGATACGACCCCGAGGCAGATGATGATGCCCCGGGACTCGGACCCTTTGCCAGTGATACTTCTCCCATGTTAATGTCGGTATTTTCCGTGGATATTGACAGTTCAAACTATATGATCGATTTTGAAGAGATCAATACCGCAGGTACTTCCACAGTCCTCCAGGCCCAAATTTCAACAGGTGCCTATACAAGTGTCCATGAAATGGAAGAAGCGCTTGAGACGGCCATGAACAATGCATCCATTGAATCAGGAAATTCCGTTGTCTATGATGTTTCCTATGATGAAGCCGGGCATAATTTTGATATTCTTCAAACAACCAGTGGCACGGCCTTGACGGAACTGAAACTCCTCTGGGATACAGGTTTGAATCAGGAATACTCCCTGGGAGATACACTGGGCTTTGATACCTCAGCCGATGACATCGGCGGAACATCCTACTCCAGCACCAGCGGAGCTGAGCCCATCTGGATATCCTTTGATACAACCAATAATATCATTGATTTCAGGGAAACATCCATTAATGGAACTATTTCAGATGAGAAGAGCATTACGATTCCTCCAGGTGATTACAGGGACCTGGATCAGGTTGCATTGGAAATTCAGGATGCCATGCGGGAAGAATCTCCAAATGGAATAGAGTATAATGTTTTGTATGACAGCAATAATGGCTTTATGATAAAGGGCAGCGGTTCAGAAATCAAAAGTTTTGATCTTTTATGGCAGACAGGGAATAATTCAGGCAATAATGCCGCTGAAAAATTGGGAATTCCAGGTGAGAGTGATCTCCACGTTGACTTTGCAGAAAGTGATGAAGAGGTCGTTAATATAGTTATTGACGGGACAAACAATAAACTGGATTTTCAGGAAATTATCCCGGGAAGCCTGGGTAAATCCGTGGCAGAATTGACCGCTTCAATAGATCATAATACATATACAAGCCATTCCGAACTTGCCCGCGAGGTGGAGGAAGCCTTGGAGGCTGAATCCCGGGAAAACGGGAATTCAATAGATTATTCAGTGTCCTGGGACAGCTACACCCGGAAATTTTCCATTAAAGAAAATGGTACAATACTCAGTGAATTTCATCTTATGTGGCAGTCAGGTGATAATGCACCCCTTGCCCAGGGAGGAACAGGCCAGAGTATAGGTTCAATTCTGGGGTTTGGCGGTGAAGAAGATGACATTGCAAAACCTTTGGAAAGCAGCGGGGCTGTTGAATGGGGTATTTTTGATACATTGATTGATTTAAAGCAGTATTTGTCAGATAATGACAGGGACGGTATTGAACGGACCATTGGGAGGCTGGAGACAAATTTTGATAATATGACCTCAAGAATTGTGGACGCAGGTATGAAGTACAGCCGTCTTGAAGTCAGGGAAACAATAACCACCCAGGTCAGTTTTGCCCTTACGGAGCGGCGGTCCATGTTAGAGGACGCAGATATGATTAAATCGATTATGGATCTTAAAAACATTGAGACAGCTTATCAGGCTGCTTTGAGCTCTACTTCAACAGTGCTGAGTTTAAGCCTTGTTGATTATCTCAGATAGGCGGTATTAGAGAGGATAAATTTATACATGCTTGTTCTTACCCGGAAATCAGAAGAAAAAATAATGATAGGAAAGGATATTGTGATCAGCATCCTTGATATCGAAGGTAGTAATGTGAAAATAGGGATTGAGGCACCAAAGGATACTTCCATCCTGAGGATGGAAGTATTTGAAAAAATCCAGAACGAAAATATTGCATCGGCATCCAAAGAGCTTGATGATATTTTCGAGGCAGTCAACCTCATTAAAAACAGGCTTTCAAAGGAGTAAAAAGATTGAAAATTAATACCAGAAAATTTGGTGAAATCAATATTGATGGAGAAAAAATTTTAAACATGCCTGAAGGGCTGCCCGGATTCCCGGGTTTTGAACAATTCGTACTTCTTGAGGATCCTAAAACAGCCCCATTCTGCTGGTTTCAATCCATTGAAACACCAAATCTTTCTCTTGTGGTTATGAATCCTGCTGTATTCAAGCCGGATTACCAGCTGGATTTAGAATCGCTGATTTCTGAAAGGGGATGGAAAGGGGTTAAAAAGAAAAATCTAATGATATTTGTGGTGATCAATATCAGAGAGGGGGAAAACAAAAAAAGCATCACTGCAAATCTTATGGGGCCTCTGGTCATTAATCTTAAAAATAAAGAGGTAATACAGATGGCAATTTGCGATTCAGAATATTCCCATCAGTATGATGTTCTGGGATCTTTGTAAAATGATGGTGCAGATTGAAGGAGTCAGACTATCTGAGAACAGAATCAGCACATCATTTTAAATACTCTGCGGAAAATAGCGGATATGACATGGCAACAGGTGTATTCAGATTATGGTCTAAAATGGGAAATTATTTTATCTCAAAAGGGCCCGAATAATAATAAGTTATACAGTTTTCGAGTCGGCAAGGGATTCCGTGGTGTGGCATATCGTGACAGACTATGGTTGCGCCTCTTGTCCTTACACCCAGATCATGATTCGGCTTATCATTAGGCTTTACCACCCAGCAAGGCCGTTACCCGGCAAGACCATTACAGGGCAAAAATAGTCTGCTATACACTTTTGTCAAAAAGAAGGCCTGTCAGCTCTGCCATTTTTTCCCTTATTGCCACCAGCTCTTCGGACGGGATCTGTTTTACAAGCTCATCTGTGTTCCTGTTTTTTATCTCTACTATTACCTGATGATCCAGTTTCTCATTTATGGAGAACCCCAGGTCTGTTTGAAGATCATCCATGTATTCATTCAGTTCACTTGCCAGGTCTTTCATCTCTTCAACAGCCGGGGTTGTTTTTTGTTCTTTTTCAATAGTCTCCTTTTGGAGAACCTCAGCATTTTTTATTTCATTGGCCTTTCCTGTCTCAACCGGGGTTGATCCTGAAAGTGGTGCTATCTCTTTTGAAGAGATTACAGAGTTTACATTCATAATTATTTTCTCCTATCCTGTAAAACCAAAAGTTTTTTGATCAAATGACCTTACTGATTTTGCATATCCATGAAAAGCGGTTTTACTTTTATTCATGTCACACATATGCTGTTTCAGTTCATTCTTGTATTGACTTATTGTTTTTTTTAATTCCCCATCGGTTTCAATTAATAAACTTAATTGGTTTTGATAGAATGTCATTAAATCATTATTGTCTTCATAATGAATCATGTTTAAAAACCGGTCAAGATTATTTTTAAGGTCTGCAAATGCAGATGCCCGTTCAAAATTCAATGATCCAAGATCCGGCATTAATTCAGTATCAAACAAGGTGATCTGTTTTTTTTGAATGGCTTTGTATTTTTCAATGGACTGGTTAAGCTTTTTAACTGTATTTTCCATTTTATTGCCTTGTATGTATTTGCCTTTATTTAACAGGCATTATACAAAAAATGATTTTGGTTTACTTACATTTCCTGAATTATATCCGCCATGGGCAGACAGGTTTGTTTTAGAAACCCCGGATTTGTTTTCTGAATTGTTCAAAACCCTGGTCTCCCATATTTCATTGAGCTTTTCAACATAAGAATAAGCAATATCGATTGTTTTAATTTCATTGGAGATGGAAACTTTGGGCAGTTCCGCCAGTATGCTGGCATAGAGCCCCCTTAAAAATTGAGTGGATTCATCATTCATTTCCGGGTCAAGGCTGGTATTAAGTTCAGATATGATGGAGATTACTTTACTTAAATGTTCACCGCGTTTTTTCGGATTTTTTTCAATAACCCCTTCCCTGGCATAGCTTAAATGCTGGAGAGCGCCTTTATACAACATATGTATAAGTTTTTCAGGCGGCATTCCTTCATAATGGTTGTTTAAATATACATTCATGCTTTTTGCGGCTGACATCCATAGCCTCCCTGTTTTGTTTAAAAAAATTATTTTTGCTGTGCAGCATTAAATGAATCAAACATGCTGGTCAGATAATTTGACTGGGAATTCATGGTTCCAATAAATGAATCAAGCTCAACAAATTGTCTTGCAAGAAGTTCATACCTTTTATCCAGTCTTTCCGTGTCTGTTTCAATGCTTGCGGTGAGGCGGTCAATTTTTCCCTCGGCGGCAGATTTTTCCCCATTGACCAATCCTGATGAACTGGTCATATCCGTTAATTTATCATTGAGTATGTCACCAAGTCCCTTTAATCCCTGCTCACTGTCCCCAATAAAAAGTTTTGTCACCTCTTCGGGGGAAGAAGAGAATGCATCATCCAGTACCGCCTGATCCAGGGACAGGGTACCGTCCTCATTTAACTCCATACCCAGATCAAGAAGAGAGGTGATATTTTCCCCTGTATCAATAGTATTTGTCATGAGGAGCAGAAGATCAGATCCAAGGCTTTTTATGGAATATACATCTGCAAGGATCCCATTCTCTTCGTCATCCGAGGAATATCTGGTTTTATCATCAATCTCCAGAACAATTTCATTGTAGGTATCAATGAGCTGGGTGATGCTTTCTTTCATACTGTCAGAGTCTGATGAAATTGTTAACTGTGTCTCCCCTATCTTTTTAAAGTTGAGAGTAATACCCTGAATCACATCATCCAGACCCTCATTGGTCTGCCGCTGATATTCATATCCGTCCACTGTAAATGATGAATTCAGAGATGCTTCTTCAGCGCCCTGCATCTCAGACATATTAATGCCGTTGAGAAAAATCCTTTGATTTTCACCGGCTGTGTCAGCAGTGATTGTGAGATGCCATGGGGTTTCATTGGTTCCATCATCAATCAATGCGGCAGTAATACCGCTGTTGTTCGGGTCCTCATTTATAAGGGAAACCGCATCCTGGTATGAGCTGCCGGGGGGAACTGAAACATACACAGGGGAACTGGCCGCCCCGGTCTGATAGGAAAACACCAGGTCCGGCGCTATAAAGGCAGGGCCTTCCGAGACAAGTATCTGATTGTTGTTCAGGCTGCTGTCATCCGTTGATGTAAGCCTTATATAATTTCCCTCAATGCCTGGTTCAATGGTTGCCGTTACATAGCTTGTTCCTTCTCCATCAACATTATCTGCATGTTGATTTATTGCATCTGCAATGCCTGAAAGACTTGCATTGGCCTGAATATTCAGAGATATGCTTTTTTGATCTTCTCCATGTCCAATGGTAAAAGACAGGGCAGTGGCCTGGGTAACGGCCGGGGTGCTTGAGGATTCCAGGGCTGTGGCAGGGGCTGCATACAAGTATGAATCCTGCTCTTCCACCCCAATGCTCTCCCAGGAACTTTTAACTGCCAATTGTTTAACCTCAAGGCTGTAAGTGGACAGTTCAGTTCCGGAGACTACACTTGCCGTGGCAATATCTTCATCAGACATCCCTGAGTTCCGCTCCAGAAAGTTGGATTCAAGGGACAAAGACAGGGCGCTTGATTTTACCTGGATAAGTTTAGCATTAATGCTGTCAAATTCAACGACCTGTTCTTCAAGTTTTGTTTTTTCTGTTTTTTGAATATTTACAGCAGTTTCATCCACCTGCCGCAATTGATCCAGAATGTCCTGAAGCTCCAGTCCTGAGCCGACTCCCAAACTTGTAATTGAACCCAATGCCATTTTATTTTCCCTCCCCTCTGTTTGAAACAATTGAAAATCAGACAGAGAATATGCAATAAACATGCACATGAAAATCAAGTTTTTCTGTATATGATATCGGATAAAAGGAATCAAAACCTTAGATTTAAATTTATTTAAAATAAAAATGCCCCCTGGCAGATAATTGCCAGGGGGCAGGTTATGAGATCAGATTATCTGATTTCTGGTTATTGGAGTAATCCCAATACATTCTGTGCACTTGCATTGGCCTGGGACATGGCAAATGTTCCAGCCTGGGCAAGAATCTGTAGTTTTGTAAAGTTTGCTGATTCTTCAGCAAAATCAACATCCCGTATTGAAGATTCAGCCGCCATAACATTCACCCTTGTAACCGTAATGTTGGCAATGGTTGAACTAAGCTGATTCTGGACAGAACCAAGGTCGGCCCTGATTTTATCCAGATCCTTCAGTGCAGCTTCTGCAACAGAAATTGCTACCTGGGCACCTTCCTGGGTCAGAACATTCAGGTCTGACAATTTGCTCAGAGAGGTTTCACCCATGGAAGTGCTTGAACCAGCAGCATCTGTATTGGCTGCCAGGGTTGACCCTGCCTTAAGTACTGATCCATTCTGCAAGGTCATATCAGCGGTCAGTGTCAGATCGGATGCTGTTGTGACATCAACGGTCAGAATACTACCTGCTGCATAGTTATTACCATCGGTTCCGGTAAAACTGGTGCTTACAAGTGTTCCATCAGCTATTGTGCTTCCGGCAGCAATAATGGAACCGGATTTAAGCTTCATATCAGTGCTTGTATCCACGATTTCATCATTTTTCAGGACAATGGCTGATCCAATTGTTGACCCGTCCTTAAGGGATGAGTCTTTGGCAATTACAGAACCCTCCTGGAGAGTCATGTCATTGTTCAATGTCATGTCAAAGAGGATCTCTGCATCGCCTCCAATGGTGGAACCGTCCTGAATTGATGTCCCCAGATTTGCAGCAAAGGTGGAGTTTGTTGCAATGGTGGAGTCATTGTTAAAGGTCATGGTGGAGCTAAGGGTCATGGCTGATGCCAGAGTGGCATCCCCCCACACAACTGAACCTGCCTTAAGAATGCTGCTTTCACCAATCTTGCTGCCTGCAGCAAGGGACATCTCTGTTCCAAGGGTGGCAGCAGTTTTCAAGGTTATATCTGCCCCGCCGGTTGTGCTGCCGGAGAACAGTT
>JAOZQY010000209.1 GCA_029931975.1 Bacteroidales bacterium
GGAAAATTCCTTACAGAAGAGCATCTGGCGGAAGCATCTCCAAGACTTGATGCTCTGGAGGACTTACTTGATGAAGAAACTCCAACTCTGGCTTCTCTTGGATTAAAATTCTGCTTAAGTCATGAAGCTGTATCTACAGTGCTTGTAGGAATGACAAACCCTAAACATGTGGATGCAAACTGCGCCAATTCCAACGGTAAATATTTGTCAGAAGAAAAACTTGCAAAGCTTGCAGAACATGCCTGGGAGCATAACTGGGTTTATCCATGGGGTAAGAAAAAAGATTAAGGATATAATCATTTGATATTGCTTCCACCAAGGTCCTGCTTCCATTGCCTTGTTAAAAAATCATCAGGCTCAGGTTTATCTGGAATGGTGAAATTTATCCTGGTATTGGCACCCCCGTTTTTTAGCTCGATATCCATATTTCGTGGATTGGTTTTCCATGCACCAGCTGTAAAATCCGGAATATTTACAGAATTGGAGCGATTGAGAACCGACCATTGACTTAAGGGAATGATTGAACTCCATGAAGCAGCATCGTATACATCCTGAGGAACAGGAAGTCCGTTTCGAAGACAGTCAACAAGATGCCAAAGCATAAGAAAGTCCGATCCGCCATGGGCGCTGCTGCGGGTAATATTACTCATTTTTTTGTATATCTCCGGTGTGAATTTATCTCTTAGTTCGTCAACCACTTCAGCTTCGAGCCAGCCTTTACCTTTAGAAAGGCGGGGTGGTGCCGGATCAAAGAGTGCCGCACCTTTTGTTCCATAGATTCCATGAATTAGATTGTGAGGTGAAGGGGAGGTTCCATCGTGCTGCAGCATGATGGTACGCCCTTTTAAAGTTCGAATGACCGTGGTGTTCATGTTTCCCCGAAAATCCAAATTTTTAAATTCCTGAAAGAAGGGGTCCTTTTCGGCCAGTTCTCTGGCTTTATTTCCCATCATAAAATCGTTACTCTCAACAGAAACCATATAATCAAGACGATCGCCCCGATTAATATCCATAATCTGGCAAATTGGTCCCAGACCATGTGTAGGGTAAACGTTTCCCCTTCTGTTTGCATATTGATGTAACCACCACATGTCGGAATAATGGTTTTTGCCAAAGTTATTATTCATTTTACTGGTGTTGTATGCGCCATCTCCATGAATCACCTCACCAAAGAATCCCTGTCGGGCCATGTTCAGAGTTTGTAGATGAAACTCCATGTAAGAATAGTTTTCCAGCATCATTAAATGGCATTTTGTTTCTTCTGACGTTTTAACCAAATCCCAGCATTCCTCCATTGTTCCGGCAACTGGTACCTCACTGGCTACATGTTTTCCATGTTTCATGGCATAAATTGACATGGCTGTATGCATGAAAAAAGGGGTAGTTACAAGAACCAGATCAATATCACTACGCTGACACAGCTTCTTCCATTCCTCTTCACCTTCGGTGAATAAAAGTGGTTTATGATCAGTATTTTCAAGCATCTTAACGGCTTCTTTAACTTTTTCCGGATTTTTATCACATAAGGCTTTTATTTCAACACCCTCGATTTTTTTTAGGATGTTTAAATGCATTGGCCCCCGAACTCCCAGCCCGATAATACCTATACGTATAGTACTTATCTTAGCTGCCCTGTAGCCGGCCATATTGAATATTTGTTTATGGGATTTTAAATACTTTTCATTTATTAATACCGGATCTGCTTGTTCTATTCCATTTATCTTTTCCATTTCAACTCCCTAATTTAAGCTATTGATTTTAAATTTGTTTCCCGATATTTATCAATTACCGAGATCATTGCAAAAACATTCTCATCGGGAACAGCATGGCCCATATTAATACAGCATACAGCTGTCTTATCCAGAGGGCCTGCCTCATTTAAACAACGTTCAAGTTCTGTTTTAACCTCTTTTACTGACCATTGCTCCATCAGGACCGGATCCATTCTTAAGGACAGAATTGCATCAGGCAATGCAGCCCTGCAGGCAGCAATGTCACTTCCCCAACCTACATCAAAAAAAACGGCATTTGTTGTTGCATAAGTATCTGCAAATCTGTGCATATCATTTCCACAATGATGAATACCATATGGCTCTAATTCCTTTGAAAGTTTGTTTTCATATGGCAAATGAAACTCATTATAAAGTTCAACCGGTATCATGGTGACTGAACAGTTGGAATGAACATTTAATAACGGATTAACAAGATGAGCTATGCGGTTAACAGAGGTCGATGAGGTTCCTGTCCTGTTTTTTATTGTGTTTACAATATTGATGGTTGTTTCATAAATAACATCCAACAGACGTCTGGCAAGAGGCGGGTTTAAATAATAATCCATTAAAAACTGCTGTCCTCGTAGATCAAGTGCCACATTTAAAAGTCCCTGCCAGTTAATATCACCTTCAACATATCCGAATTCATCTTCAAGTTGGTCCATTAAATTTATTACTTTATTCATGGGTTCGCTGATAGTTATATCCGGAACTTTTAAGGCAAGAACCTCCTCATCACTCATATTTTTAGGAATGATCTCAGGAGCTGAGTTTTTAACAAAACGTAACTGGCAGCCTAAAACGGCAGATACCAGATATCCTGCTGCAAGATGTACCGGTCCCATAACTGGTTTAGGAGTTAACTGCCCTGTATCAGACCAATCCCCTCCAAATCGTTCGTGCATTACCTGTCTATGAAGTAGTTCAACCTCAACTCGTTTTTTTGGATCAAAAAAATAATCTTCTGTAAAATTGATATTGTAATTCCTATGCCACCAATCGGGATGAAAAACTACTTCAAAGGGTAGAAATATATTATTTTGTTTTAGCATTTAATGCTCCTTCAATTGCTTATTGTTGACATTAAAACAGATAGGCAACAACCTAAATTTGTCAGTACACTATATAAAATATATAAATTTAAAATATTTGCGTTCCCTATTAAGCATAAATATGGTACTTTTTAAGACATATGACAGAAAAAAGTTACAGTGCTCTGAAGTCTCAGCCGCCAAAATATCAATTTACTACCAATAGTTACGATACCTTTCAGATTATTTTTATAGAAACAGGAGAATTGCATTTTAAGTGTTTTGATAAGGGGAATGAGGTCAATACAATATTAGTTCCCGGGAATTTCCTTTTGTTAAGGAAGAACAGCTGTTTTTCTTTAAGTTCTCCATATACCGGGTATAGTGGAATTTGTTATCTTGATTATCTGCCGGAAAGAGAGGATTTTATTGGATATTCATTTTTCTTTGTTGGAACCCAGTGGTTTATTGAATTGACTGAGTTATTGGGGCATTTGCTGTTAAACCCGGAAAGTAATAATAGTGAAACTACAAGATTGATAGGAAGGTCTATTGCAGTACAGGCTTTATCTGAAAAATTTTCGAATAAACTTATTTACTCACAAACTGCAGATAAATATTGGTGTAATCAAATAAAACATATTATTCAAAACTCCCTGTACAGAACGCATAAGGAGTATTACGAGCAAATACACTCTCTAAATCTCTCATATCGCCAATTGTCCAGAATATTTTTAAAAGAAACCGGGATGTCTATAAAAAGTTATCAGACTGCAAAAAAAATTAAAGAAGCAAAAAGATTGCTGCATAGCACCGGATTTTCAATTACAGATATTGCTTTTGAACTTCATTATGCATCTTCCCAAAAATTTGCATATTATTT
>JAOZQY010000210.1 GCA_029931975.1 Bacteroidales bacterium
TTGTAACAAGCGCTGTCATCATTCTGGCAATTGTTGGAATGCAAAAAATATGGATAAATTCCAGCTTCCTGGATAAATTTGAAGATGATAGCGACATCGTTCTCACCGATAAATTCATTAACGAACATTTTGGGGGTACGACCACCCTGAATCTGATATTAGATGCTGAAGGTGTGAAAGATGTTTTCAAAAAACCGGAAGTATTGAAACTGACAGACCAGATGCAAAGCCAGCTGGAAAACGATCTTGAAGTTGTTGGAAACTCCTTTTCACTTACCGACTATACGAAACGGATGAACAAGGTGATGAATGCCGATCAGGAAGAATTCAACACCATCCCCGACGAACAGAATATGATAGCTCAATATCTGTTACTGTATGAAATGTCGGGCGATCCTGAAAACCTGAATAAAGTAGTCGATTACAATTATGCTAAACTAAATGTCACCTTCCAGTTAAAAAGTGATAATTCCAAAGCGCTAAACTCAGCCATTGCCATCATTGAAACCTATGAAGAGGATTTCGAAGAGCAAGGAATCACTATGAAATATGCTGGCAGTGGTTATAAAGGCCTGATCTTTACAGATCTCATTTTAGAGGGACAGATAATGAGTTTAATCTTATCGCTCATCATAGTCATTCTTCTTCTCTCTTTGATGTTTAAAAATTTCAAAATAGGAATCATCGGAGCCGTCCCCATTACAATTACCGCTCTCATAAGTTTTGGAATCATGGGCTTCCTGGATATTCCGCTCAATACCACAACCGCACTGCTCTCCAGTATTGCCATAGGGATTGGAATCGATTATGCGGTGCATTTTATTGAGCAATATCGTCTCAATGCTTCAAAAACAGATGATAAAATACTTGTGGCACAAAAAGCAATGGCTCATTCGGGCAGGGCAATCAGCTACAATGCGATTGTAGTGATTGCCGGCTTTATGGTGCTGCTATTTTCCGTATTCCCTCCTAACCGGGAACTTGGTGCCCTGGTATCACTCAATATGTTTACAAGCTTTGTTGGAACTGTTACCATCATGCTTGTTTTGTTAAAAATCTCAAATGTCTATTTTAAAAAATCAAAAAAGTAAAATAATAGAAAATATTATCATGAAAAATTTACAAATCACAACAGCCATCATTGCAATAATCATTGTAATGGGCTTCAGCCCTGAAATGACAGGACAAAATCTGACCGGAAAGCAAATCATTGAGAAGGTCTATAATCGCCCGACCGGGGATAATCAGACTTCTGACCTGACCATGACCCTTATTAACAAAAGCGGAGCACAAAGAGTAAGAGAGATCAAACAGTTCACAATGGATCTTGGAGATGTTGAAAAAAGCATCATGTTTTTTCTTTCTCCCGCTGATGTTAAAAATACCTCTTTCATGAGCTGGACCTATGATTCAGACCAGAGTGATGACCAGTGGATATACCTGCCTGCTTTGAAAAAGACCAAACGAATTTCAAGCGATAGTAAAAGCGACTATTTTATGGGCTCTGATTTCACTTACGACGACCTGGGCGATCGCAAGCTTGAAGATGACACTCATAAACTATTACGGGAAGAGACCATAGATGGCAGAGAGTGCTATGTTGTTGAAAGTCTTTCAAAAGATGAAGATTACATGTATTCAAAAACTTTGGTCTGGGTGAATAAATCAAATTTTATAGGTGTAAAAAAAGAGTTTTATGACGAAGATGAAGACCTTTTGAAAATTTTAGCCATCAAAAAAGTTGAGGAAATATCTGGTATCTGGGTGATTACAAATTCTGAAATGAAAAACGTACAAAAAAATCATAAAACAACTATGGTATTAAACAATGTACAGATCAATACTGATATGTCGGCATCAAAATTCACTGAAAGAATGATGATGCGAGGAATGTAAAATTGAAAGGAAAAATGAAAACAAAAGGACTCATATTAATTTTGCTTCTCATTGCAGGTCAATATACTAAAGCACAGGATCTTGACATTTCGGGTTTTGCCAGATCCTATGAAGGGGTTTTATTCAATACTGGAGATTTTGGAATTGTGCAGCAAACGCTAAATCTGAACTTTGAAAAGAGGGGCAATAAGGTTGCATTCAAGACAAATCCAATGGTTTATCTATATGATGCCGACTCTCTTCATTTCAATATGAGGGAGCTTTACCTGGATTTGTATTTTGATAATTTCGATATTCGAATAGGAAAACAACAGGTGGTATGGGGGAAAGCAGATGGTGTATTCATTACCGATATTGTTTCTCCTTTGAATCTGACGGAATTTCTGTTACCGGATTTCGATGAAATAAGAACAGGTGTGATTGCTACGAAAGTAAACTATTACTTTGGTAACAGCACCCTTGAGGCAATCCTGATTCCGGTATTCACTCCTACGGAAAAACCCAATTCAGGTTCGATCTGGCACATTCAGCCTGATTTCCCGGTAACTCCTTCCTGGGACTTCTCCAGGGAAACAATAATGCCAAGTCTTGAATCCAGTGAGGTCTTTTTAAAATACACAGCACTTACTTCAGCCATTGATTTTGAATTCATGGGGGCTTATACCTGGGATGATAACCCGACACTGCATTTGCAAAAAGAATTTGGAGTTGATCCCTCCACCCAGCAACCCATCCTTACAGGCTTAAACATTACCCCGGAACATCACCGTCTGGCCATAGGAGGCGGATCTTTCAGTACTGAAATCAAAGGTGTGATATTACGGGGAGAAGCTGCCTACTATAATGGCAAGTATTTCCTGACCGAAGACCCCCTGCAGCCGGATGGTAATATTCAAAAAGACTATTTGCACTACCTGGTGGGATTGGATTTTAACCTTGGACCTGTAAAGGTAAGTTCGCAATTTATCCAACAAACTATTCTGGATTACGATGCTAATATCCTGAATGAAAAAACAGAGAACACCATGACTGTTATGGCCCGAGTCGACATGTTTCGTGAAACCCTTCACCTTGAACTGTTCTCATATATCGGATTAACCAATGAAGATGCACTGATCAGGCCCAAAATTACATATGATTTAGACGATAGTTTTTCAATCCTCCTTGGTTCAAATATTTTTGCGGGCGAGGAGAAAGGGCGCTTCGGACAGTATGGCGACAATTCGATGGCATATGTGAAATTCAAATATAACTTCTAACCAGAATACATTATGAATTATCCTGCTTTTTATAATGAAGTTGAGCACATCATTCTCAAAGACGAATTAAGTAAGTTTTTAGGGTCCAGCGAGGAAGGAATTATTGATATCTCTTACCTTGATATAGTGAAAATGGCAGGTCACAGCTGTGCGCTGGTAAGCGGCTCATATCTTATGGCGCTTAAAGGGCTTCAAGAGCTTTATGGGACAGAACTCCCCGAAAGAGGGAGAATTAAGATTGAATTACGAGAATCACCAGAGAAGGGAAATACTGGTGTTTCTGCCCAGGTCTTGTCCAATATTACCGGGGCAACAAGTGATACCGGATTTACGGGTATTCAGGGTAAATATAATCGTCGCGGACTTTTGTTTTATAGTGCAGATATTCAATCAAACGTACGATTTACACGACTCGATACAAACAAGAGCGTAGAAGTAAGCTATATGCCGCAGAAGGTGGTTAATCCTGGCGATATCATGCAATCTGCCTTTGGTCCTGATGCAACAGAAGAGAGTAAGAAA
>JAOZQY010000211.1 GCA_029931975.1 Bacteroidales bacterium
CCGAGAAGGATTTCAAAACATATTCCTGCGAAAACGCTACCCTGTTTATCTTATGGATCAGCCTCGCAGGGGGAATGCAGGACGTAGTATGGCTGAGGCTGCTATTTCTCCCGCTCCCGACGAACAGTTCTGGTTCAACGTATTTCGGGTGGGTGTCTGGCCAAACTATTTCCCAGGGGTTCAATTCTCAAAAGATCCGGAGGCTCTCAATCAATATTTTCGTCAGATGACTCCTGATATTGGTCCCATAGATATTAACATTAATGTGGAGGCTGTTTCCGCACTTTTTGATGAGATAGGATCAGGAATTTTGGTAACACATTCACATTCGGGTGGAATGGGATGGCTGACTGCAGTGAAAAATCCTAATGTTATGGCAATTGTTTCATATGAGCCGGGAAGCGGTTTTATTTTCCCGGAAGGAGAAGTTCCCAGTCCCATCGAAAACGCGGCAGGCCTATTGCGGGCAGTGGGCGTTCCCAGGGATGAATTTTTGAAGCTTACAAAGATTCCTATAATCATATATTATGGTGACAATATCCCGGTTGACCCGGATCCGAATCCGGGAACCGATGGCTGGCGTGCCCGGCTCGAAATGGCCAGGTTGTGGAGCAACGCAGTAAATCAGCATGGTGGTGATGTAACCCTTGTGTATCTGCCGGAAATCGGGATTAAAGGCAATACGCACTTCCCCTTTTCAGATTTAAACAATCAGGAAATCGCCGGACTGATGTGGGAATGGTTAAAAGAAAAAGATCTGGATAATTAATTGGAAGCGCTTACAATTAATTATAAATCGATACATATGAAAACCATAGGATTAGGACTTCTAATAATCATCCTGAGTGTGCATTGGTCCCTCGCACAGGATTCTGCAGTTGAACAGGAAATCATCAAACTTTCCAAAGAAAAGTGGCAGTGGATGGCCGATAAAAATGTTGATGCCCTGGACAAACTCTTTCACGAAAAAGCTGTGTTTGTCCACATGGGAGGTTCATGGGGAACAGAACGGGAACTCAATATTATTGAAAGCGGGGGAATCTGGTATAAAAAGGCAGATATCCATGAAGTATCAGTGAATATTGTAGACCATACTGCCATCTTATTAAACCGCATAGACCTTCTGGCCAAAGCCGGGGAGGAAATCAGTAAAAATAAGCAACAATGAAATATAGAATTAAATACATTCTACTCTTTTTGATGGTTCTGTTTGTAACATGCAATTTGGAAAAAAAGGTAGATGAGCCCACTATTCAGTCTGATCCTGTATTTCCCAGAGGAGAAATATTAGACAGTGACAACTTTAGCGGATCAGTTTGGCTGCATATGATGGGAGCCCAGGACAGCACCCTACATGCCAGGTTCGGGAATGTAAGCTTTGAACCCGGAGCAAGAACAAACTGGCATTCACACCCGGGTGGGCAAGTACTATTTATCACCGAAGGCCAGGGTTATTACCAGGCCAAAGGTCAGCCTGCCCAAATATTGAGAAAAGGCGATCATGTGGAAATCCCTCCGAACGTGGTGCACTGGCACGGTGCCGGCCCCGAAACCGGATTTGCGCACATTGCCATCAGCCTGAATACCGATGAAGGAGGTGCTGTCTGGCTAGGACCTGTGACAGATGAGGAATACGACGGCCTGGATGAATAATTAAACCTTTATCAGTCAATGCAGTCAAACAATATGATTTCAACAAACACCTAAATTCAACAAAATGAAAACCCGACTGCTGGTTTTATCCGCCTTCCTGCAGATTTTCTTTATAAGCCTTATGCATGCCCAGGACTGGCCCCAGTTTTTAGGCCCTGAAAGAAACAGTATATCACCCCAAAAAGACCTTCTCCGTTCCTGGCCTGAAAGTGGCCCGAAAGTACTGTGGACCGTGAATCTGGGGATTGGCTATGGTGGCCCGGTGGTGAAAGATGGAAAAATATACCTGCTTGACCGTGACAACAAAGTGGGTGATAAAATGCGTTGTTTTGACCTGAATACCGGCGAAGAACTCTGGAAATTTGAATACGATGCTGCTGGCGAGGTCATGTTTCCCGGTTCCCGCAGCGTGCCCATTGTGGATGATAAACATGTTTATTCCAGCGGTCCATACGGCGATCTTTATTGCATTGATATTAAAACGCATAAGCCGGTTTGGGAAGCCAATATCTGGACAAATTTTGGAGGAGATCCCGGAAACGATACGGTAGATTACGGTGGATTTGGTGGCAGTGGAAACTTCCCGATCTGGGCCATTTCTCAATGCCCAATGATATATGGCGATTTGCTTATTGTATTATCCCAGGCCCCTGAAGCCGGTGCAGTAGCCTATAATAAAACTACAGGTGAGGTGGTATGGAAAACACCAAACCTTGGGAATGAATCTTATACCAGCCCTTCGGTAGTAAAAATCGACGGGCAAGATCATATCGTAGCAGTTATCTCATCCACCAATCATATTGGGCGTAGTGAGTTGCCTCAAACGCTGGGTAAGATAGTTGGTATAGAGCCCCTTACCGGTAATATCCTCTGGGAGTATGACCAGTGGAAATGTCATATTTCGGTAGCGCCCGCTGTGGATGCAGGAAATAACAAAGTGCTGGTTGTGGGCGGATATGAACTAGGGGCAGTCATGATCCAGGTGGAAAAACAGGCAGATGGAAGCTATGGAACTACAGAATTATTCAGAACTGAAGAATTTGGTGACCAGACCAAACCTCCTCTTTTAATCGATGGGTATTTCTATGCTCAGTTCGGAACCAATAATACACGCGATGGCCTAACATGTATGAGCATGGATGGCAAAATCATGTGGAAGACCAAACGCGATCCTGACTTTAATAAGGGAAGTATGATCCTGGCCGATGGCTTGATTCTGGCCACTGATGGCGCCAAATCACTATTTTTGATAGAGCCGGATCCCACTGAATTTAAGCCACTCGCATCGGCTGAAGTGCTTACGGCCGCAGATCCTGGTGATGACCGGATGGCCAGAAGATTTGGAACACAGAACTGGGCACCCATTGCACTCGCAGATGGCAAACTATTGATTCGCGACCAGAGCAGAATGTTGTGTGTGAGAGTTGCAGAACAATGAGAAAACACCTAAGTCTTCATTAGCAATAAACGTAATGATATCTCGTCCTTACAATCAAATTATAATCGGTGATTGCGCAGGCATTGTTTGTTCGACTTGCTGACAAAAAAGCGATACTTTAAGTGATGCGCTGAATATATGATGAATAAAGGAGTTCATCACTATTACTTGCTGACAAAATGATGAAATACATAGAAAGTGCTGGCAAATCTATGTCTGGTTATCAGCTACTTAGACCCTTTGGATAGTCCTACCCCCGCTACTAGAGAAAGCCTTCCGAACAGAGTTCGGAGGGCTTTTTTCATTCAGGCCTGTCAAGTGCTTGCTCATGTAAGGGCCTGGAGGGAAAAAGACCATAGTGAGTGATAGCGAAAGGCTTTCTATAGTAAAGCCCCCAAAATGGCACTCCAGAAGCCGGAGGCTTAGAAATTCTACCCCCGCTACAAATTCATTCTTTTGCTATCTCATGCGATATTTCTCTCATTTATCACATTAACAGGTAAAAAAACAATCACTTACCTGAAAGTAACATATTGACGTCATTATAATAGCATTACGCCTTAAAGTAAAATAAGAA
>JAOZQY010000212.1 GCA_029931975.1 Bacteroidales bacterium
GATCAATCTTACCGGCTTCTATCTTGGAATAATCCAGGATATCATTGATGATATCCAGAAGTGAATTTGAACTGTTTTTAACAACCCGGGCAAATTCTTTTTGTTCCGTGTTCAGTTTTGTACTTAACAAAAGATTTGTCATTCCGATTACACCGTTCATGGGAGTACGGATTTCATGGCTCATATTGGCCAGGAATTCACTTTTTGCGAGGTTGGCCATTTCAGCTTCCATAGCCATCTGATTGGATTGCTGAATGGCCTGTTCCAGTTCCAGGTTCAGTGATTCTGAAGCTTTTTGCTGGATAAAAATTTTTCTGGAATACGTCTCCAGAAAAAGCGCAACAAATGGAGTCAGAAAACATGCAGAAAAGACAAACATTGAATGTTTCAGAAAATCAACATAATCTGATGATAAATTATAATAATAAAAACTTACAAACTCATAAGAGACAAAAAGCAATACAGATACTAAAATGGCCATTTTAAAGCTGATTCGGAAGAAAATAATCCCGTAGATCAACAATAGAATTAATCCTACATAATACTCGATTGTTTCTGGAAAACCGGCATAGGTCAAAAACAGGTTTCCAAAAAGTACAGAAAACAAAACAAACACACAGATATATTCGACATATTGAGAATATTTTTTTATGTACGTTAAAATGAGACCGGTACAGAATATTGGAGTTATAATAAATAGTCTAACAATAATTGAGTCAACTATTTTTTGGGGTATTAAAGTATAATCTAGTAATAGGAAAAAATTAAACACAATCAAACCCAGAAGCAATCCACCCCTTCTTGAGATAAGCGATTGATCATTATGATATTGATGGTACTCATTCTCAATTTCAGGTGTGAAATATAATTTGTTTAATTTCAATATTGCAGTCTCTTCAATTTCAACTTTTATTTTCACCCAACACTTCTCGTATCCTTTGTGAAAGATCCTTCATGATAATCGGTTTTAATAAAAAACCATTAATACCCAAAGATGCCGCTTTTTCTTCAGATATGGTTTCACTGAACCCTGTGCAAAGTAGAATAGGAATATCAGGACGTATTTTCGTCAATTCAGCCGATAGTTTATCTCCAGCCATATTCGGCATTGCCATATCAGTTATTACCAGATCGAATTTATCGGGATTATCACGAAAAGCTTCAAGAGCTTCAATACTGCTGGTTCGTGAAGTAACTTGATACCCCAAACGCTCCAACATCAATTTTTCCATTGTAATGATTATATCTTCATCATCAACAAGCAGGATTCGTTCAGTGCAGCCCCGAATTAATGTTTTTGCATGGCTTTCCTGTTGTTCTTTAACAGCCTCTACGAGTGGTAGATATACATGAAATTCAGTGCCTTTGTCAGGTTCGCTGCACACCTTAATGGCACCGTTCATATTTTTAATAATCCCATACACAACCGACAATCCCATACCTGTACCTTTATCTGTATCCTTAGTGGTAAAAAAAGGATCAAATATTTTTTCGGTTAATTCTTTATCCATACCTTTGCCTGTATCTGATATGCTTAAACAGGCATATGTACCAGGTTGCATGTCTGGGTTCAATAAATCAGGTTCTTTGAATTCAACTTTTTTTAAACTGATTTTCAACTCCCCACCTGTATCTTCCATAGCATGGTAGGCATTTGTACAAAGGTTCATTACAATTTGGTGGATTTGTGTAGGATCAGCTTTGATGACACCACAGTCAGATTGAATATTCTGTTTAATCACAATTGTAGTCGGTATTGTTGATCTTATTAGTTTTAAGGTTTCCTTTACAATTGGCTGCATATTCATCAGTTTAAACTCACTGTTCTCTTTACGCGAGAAGGTAAGAATTTGTTTTACCAGATCGCTGGCTCTTAGGGCAGCAGTATATATCTGATTAAGACCATTTTTAAACGGACTGTCGACAGGAACATCCTCCAGCAGCATTTCTGCATGACCAATAATTGGGAAAAGAATATTATTAAAATCATGGGCAATGCCGCCTGCAAGGGTGCCGATGGATTCCATTTTTTGGGATTGTTGAACCTGGGATTCCATTTTTTTTATTTCACTCATATCACGAAAAACAGACAGCATGGAAACTGAATTGTCAGCATGGAATACAGGAGAGTTTGAAATATGGTATGGCTTATCGTCCTTTGGGCTGATAATCTCAGTTTTTATAATTTCACCATGCATAACTTTTTCATGAGTACACCACGAACATTTTTCGGCAAGACCATGAATCACATTATAGCAATTCTCACCAGTGGCCTCGCGATTGCTCCGTTTAACCATGGCTGGATTCATATACTCAATTAGATATTCAGGTGAGCAAATATATGCTGCATCATCCATGGCATCCATCATTGAACGATATTTTTCTTGACTCTCCAACAGGTCAAGCTCTTTTGTTTTGAGATAAGTAATGTCTAATGCGGTAAAAGTAACCCCTTTTGATAAATCATCCAAATCCAATGGTGTGGAACTCAATAATACATCAATTATTTCCCCATCTTTTTTTCGCAATTTTGTTTCAACTGTTCCAGTTCCTTTTTTACTTATCTGTCTATATTTTTCTTGACCGACATATTCAAATTCTTCATCTGTAGAATAAACAATCCTTGAATTTTGACCTATCAATTCATTTTTTGAATATCCAATGATTTCGCAAAAGCGATCATTAACCTGCTGAATGACTCTATCACAGATTACTCCAATCCCTGTCGGTGCCGCTCGGAATATACTTTTAAGTTCCTGTTCACTCTTCTTTAGAGCGTCTCTTGCCCGCTCACGTTCGCTAATGTCTCTAACGACTGTGACTCTCAGTTGTTTATTTTTGCTTGTTATATTTTTTGATTCGATTTCTATTGGGAATACCAGACCATCCTTTTTTTTAGCCATCACCTCATATGGGAAGGCCCTTTTTTTGATAATGTTCTCTTTTATTTTTGCAGAATACTCATGTGGTATAAGTAATTCAATAATATCCTTGCCAATGATTTCTTTTTTTGTGTAACCAAACATTTCTGTGAAAGAGTTGTTTACTTCTATTGCAACTCCTTTATCGTGAATCAGCACCCCTTCAAAACTCATATATGATAATTTTTTGAGCTGTTCAATATTTTCACGTTCAGATTCTGTACGCTCTAATTCCTGAATTCTTTTTTCTAACTCTTTATAAGTGGGTTTTTCAGTCATGTGAAATTTCTTTTTTTTAATGTTGAAATGAACTTTGAAATCTAAACAGCAGAATGCTTACCATATTCTACACACTCCCCAAACTATAAAATCACCAGAAAATATCTGGTATTCTGGTAAATCTAAACAAAAATCATAATAATATATGTTGTGGTATAAAGTAAATCAATTTTCAAAAAATAATTATATTAGAAAAGTCAAAATCAAGCCTTAAAAGATTGTTGTAAAATAAATTGAACCCTCACTATTATCAGACTTTTCCAGGCCCCTTGGAGGACCATAAAACGACAATTAAACATTGGCGAAACAATAGCCTATATTGAAAATCGAAATCTGTTAAACCGCGAATACCATTGTCTTTAAAGCGTTTAAGGTAAAGTAACTATAGTTCCAGTCAAATGACCTGAACTATAATACTGGCGAAGCAGTTATGGATAAGCTAAAATGATATGATCCAGAGTAACC
>JAOZQY010000213.1 GCA_029931975.1 Bacteroidales bacterium
CGAAGTATTTTACGCTACGGATGAGTGCAAATCAGTCAACCATGGAAAACAGGTACTGATAACAGCATCTTGGAGGGGAGGCGTTGCTTTGATTGACAGGGAGACAAAGAATATCCTTTTTTATGCACTTATTCCCAATGCGCATTCTGCAGAAATACTGTCCGGAAACAGGGTAGTGGTGGCAGGATCAACAGATATGGGTGGTAATTGCCTGGCCCTCTATGATCTGACCAGATCCAACCATGTTCTATTCAAAGACTCACTCTATTCAGGGCATGGTGTTATATGGGATGAAAGCAGGGAGATCCTGTGGGCCCTGGGCTATGACGAGCTTCGCGCCTATTCACTGGTCGATTGGGCTTCTGACACCCCGTCACTCAAACTGGAAGACGCCTACAAAATACCCGGAATAAGTGGTCATGATCTGATGAGCTATCCGGATACACCCTATCTTATCATAACAGAAGAAGGAAGTGCCTGGAAGTTTGACAGGGATACAAAGGTTTTTTCTGAATTTGAGGAGTTAAAGGACCTGGAACATATTAAGGGCGTGATGATACATCCCGAAGTAAAACAGCTTGTATATGTTCAGGCTGATACCGGTAAGAGCAGCTCGGATACCTTGCGTTTTCTAAACCCGGATAAGACAATGAGCTTTCCCGGGCACTCTTTCTACAAAGCCAGGTGGGTTCTTTATTAGCAATCAATTATTCTTTTGCTGTTTCAGTGATTCCCATTTCCAAGCTGGCATTACTTTAATTCCTTGCAGTTCATCTTCCTGATTGAAGGTGATAATCATTCCTTCTTTGGCATTCGATTCTCTCATGGCGTTGCTAATCCCGAGGATTTCCCTTTGAAGATTATCCTCATTGATATGCCAGCAGGCTTGTATTACAAGCAGAATTTTATCATTCATGCGGACCAGGAAATCACATTCCGATTTAGCGTCCTTATAATACATAATATCATCATGATCTCGTCTTAGATGCATGAATACAGCATTTTCAAAAATGCGCCCTTTATCCTCACTGAATGAGAGGCTGTTTGCCCTGGCCAATCCGGTGTCAATACAGTATGCTTTCTTTGGATTGGCAATCTGTTTTTTAATTGATCTGGAATATAGCGGGATGAGATCAGCAAGGTAACTCTCTTTTAAATAGTCACAGTAATCAATGGTTGACCTCACAGAACTGATTTCAAGTAAACGTGTTATATTGCTATAGCTGAATTCTTTTCCGATATTGCTAAGCAGATGGACCGCTAACTTTACAATAGTGCTTTTATTACGGATATTCCTTCTTACGGCAATATCACGAATAATGATGTCTTTGAGTAATTGCCTCAAATAGGAGTTGTCATGGTTCGTCAGGTATTCGGGAAATCCGCCTGTATTCAGGTATTCCCGGTAACTTTCAGGTCCGGGGTGGAGGTTTCTGAATAACAGAAACTCACTGTAACTGAACGGGTACAACTCAAGCTGAGTATATCTGCCTGTAAGGCGGGTTCCCAGTTCCCTGCTTAATAAACTTGCATTGGAACCCGTAATATAGGTGTGTATCCCTCTGTCATTCGCCGATCGTATGTATTTTTCCCATTGGTCAACATTCTGGATTTCATCAAAAAGCAGGTATTTCTTTTGAGTTTGAATTGCAATTTCTTCGACTTTCATGAAATCACTCATATCGAATCCTTCCAGCCTAGGATCTTCAAAGCTGAGAAACAATGATTTATCACTATTTCCAATGGAACTGCGCAACAGCGTACTTTTTCCACTTCTGCGAACACCTGTAATGATGACTATTCGTTTTTGATTTGAAGGAATCTGCAGATTCCTTTTAATGATCAAGCCCTGATCAGGAAAAATCTCCTGGTCCGAAATCACCTTTGTCAACAGGTCACGGCTTATCATGATGACACATTTATAACAAAGGTACAGAACTTGTATTAAAAATACAAGATAATGTGTATTAGAAATACAAGATATCTGTATCTTGCTTAAACATTGACTTCCCCCTCTGGTCTGTGCTCAGCATACCAACTCTTTTTAATGTTTCCTATCATATCAATGATAATCAATCTGGAATTCTGACCCAACGGAGCTGCCAACTACGTCCTGATTTTATGCAATTCTATTGGAATAACAGATTGAAAGTTGATGAAATCCTTATCAGTAGTAAAGATGGGCATCCGATGGCGAATAGAAATAGCACACAATAAGAAGTCCGTATTCGAACCCTGGATGCCATTTCTCCGAGCTGTGTTAAAATACTCGGCCGCCAATTCGTAATCTTCTGTTTCTATAGCGAGATCCTTGAAAGCCCTAAGGTGCTTTTTAAGAACTCTATATTGTTTTTCTGATTTGATTCCATTTAGAAGTTCTTGACGAACAGGACCAATGAGTTGAGCACGGACCTCTTTTATAAGCTCCTCAAGTTCTTCAACATGCTTGTCTGCAATGTTTTCACCTCTCCTTAACGCTAAGGACCATACACTAGTATCGACTATAATTTTCATTTAACAGCTCGCTGCTTTTTGTAGTCGTAGTCTTGATAATAATCAATTGAACGAAAAATCCGCAGAATCTCAGATTGCTTCCTGCGCTGGATGTATTCCATTAAGGCTTCAGTTACAGCTCCTTTTTTTGTCCGGTGTTTACCGACCAACTTTGCTTCTTCTATAAGCCCATCATCTATAGCTAAATTTGTGGCCATGTGTGATAGATGTTATCTTTTCTACACATAAAGATATAGTATTCTATGTGTAAATCAAAAGCGTTTAGATATTATTCCATTATTATAAATGACTTTTAGTTTTCCACTCCGGAAGGCTGGTTCCCGATTTTGTCCATTCCTTCCAGGTATCCGTTGAAATCAATGGACCTACCGTCGCCAACCTGGTAGGTGAAAGGTTTCGGATTCAGCCATTCGACCACGCGGGGTTTTATGGAATAGGCGAAAAAGTGGTTGCCGCGTGGATTGTAGTGCCCGATAAAGTATCGCTTGTAATAATCCTCAATACTGAGATTGAAATTCTTGTAATCCTCCACATGAACCAGGTTCATATCAAAGTAGTTGAAATCACTTTTTTCAAGGAAGTCAACGATTTCCTGATCAATTCGTGGCTCACCCTTCAGTAATTGCTGCATGGCGCCATAGGGATCGAACAGTACAACCATCAGTTTTTTGCTATTCTCATTGGCAAATTCCCGGGTTTTCTGAAGGATGTACCGGGTGGCTGCATAAGCATAACTATTAAGCAGGTTCCCAATCTCCGTGTGGAGATTTTCGGCATCCGGATTGAACTCTGTATCCAGATATTCGGCCAGTTTCCTCATTTTCCGGAGGTCAATATCAGTGATCTTTTCTTGCTTGTAGAGGTACATTTGAAGGGCCATGTCATCTTTGAGGTTTTTCCACATCCAGTCAGGATCAGTCATCTGATAAAGCTTTTCCGCTGTTCTGATCCTGCTTTCATGATCTTCAAGCATCCCGGTTTCCATGTTCATTTCGATATTGGACCAGAAGTTTCCATGGAACATGGAACCGACGCCCTCCTTTTTGGTCTGGGCGAGATTCCATTCTTTTGTTAACGCATACCTGCAGCGCAAAAGGGTCCTGATGTGGTCGTCTCCCCATATGTACAACA
>JAOZQY010000214.1 GCA_029931975.1 Bacteroidales bacterium
CCGCTTCCGTGAGCAAGTGTAAGCTGCTTATTAAATGTCAAGAAATCAAATTGCTGTTCAAATTGCTGTCGGTATCTTTGTTCTTTGTGTTTACCGTACCTTGCTAATTGCAAAAAGTTGATACGGCCACGAATTGATAAGAACAGGATGAAAGTTTCAATCAAGAAATCTTTCCTCCACAGGTTAATATCGGGTAATGTTGTCTAACGTGCTGATAATAAGGCTTTTGTAAGTTTTATGCTCCCTGGTAGTCATAACTTGAGATAGATTGTGGTTAATCTATTAAGTTACTGATTATCAGGGGCTTAACCAAATTTTACAGCACTTATTCTATTGAATATCAGACATTTATGTCAAAGTTTAACGAACCATTGTAATGTAAGTGAATCTAATATAGATAGGGAGATTCCATCCGGGGGGCCCATTCAGCTGTATCCTGAAAACCCACATTATTTTTTATTTAATGGCAAAGCGTTGGCACTGATTACCTCGGCTGAGCATTACGGAGCTGTGCTCAACCTGGATTTTGATTACCGGACCTACCTGAAGACATTATCCGAAGATGGTATGAATTACACCCGGATATTTACTGGTAGCTATCTTGAAATTGCCGGAGAGAGTTTTGGTATTCAAAACAATACTCTGGCGCCCAAAAAGGATAGAATTATTACCCCATGGGCGAAGGTGGAGACGAGTCAAAATGGATACGGAAAATATGACCTCTCCACCTGGAATGAGTCCTACTTTGAGCGGTTGAAGGATTTTATGACTGTTGCAGAAGAATATGGGATTTTCGTTGAAGTAAGCCTGTTTTCATCCATTTACAGGGATGAGCATTGGGATATATGTCCACAGAATCCGGCAAATAATATCAATATTAGTGATGAAGTGAATCGTAGGGATGCACAAACTTTGAACAATGGGTCTCTTTTATCTTACCAGGTAGGTTTTGTCCGAAAGATGGTAAAGGAGCTCAATGAATACGATAATGTTTTCTTTGAAATACAAAATGAACCCTGGGCGGATCATGCGCATGCGGTTTACAATATTGTAAATAAGGAGGAGTTAAAAGCCAACGACTGGCCCTATAAGGCGGATTTTGCCAGTAAGGCATCTCTGGCCTGGCAGGAAAAAATGGCTTCAGTCATAGTTGAAGAGGAGCGTACTCTTCCTAAAAAGCACCTGCTTGCACAAAACTATTCCAACTTCAAGGCACCCGTTCCGGAAGTCAGCGGTCATATCTCCATCATCAACTTTCATTATGCCTGGCCCGAGGCAGCGGAATGGAACTATCACTATGATAAGTTGATTGGATTTGATGAATCCGGATTTGCAGGTTCCGGCGATCAGGTGTACAGAAGGCAGGCCTGGCAGTTTATGCTCAGTGGTGGAGGACTGTTCAATAGCCTTGATTATTCATTTTTCCCTGGTCATGAAGATGGTTTGGGTGAGAACAAGGCTCCGGGCGGTGGAGGTAAAACTCTACGCTTTCAGTTGAAGATCCTGAGTGATTTCCTGCATGGTTTTGAGTTGTCCAAGTTGCATCCGGACCTCTACAGCATCAAAAGTTCACCGGGCTTGATTCCTTATGTATTATCGGATCAGAATAAAGTCTATGCGGTGTTTCTCAGAGCTATCGGTACCGCTCATACAAACTTGCAAATAGAAACAGGCGATGGTCTTTTTCAAGTTCAGGAAATAAATACCATCACCGGTGCAAAAACAGATCCGGTGATGATTACTGCATGGGATAGTATCCTGAGCATTGAGGTTGCGATTCCCCAAGAGGAACTGGCTCTGAAGATTATTAAGTAAGGCCTTTTATCTCTTGACTGGTAGGGTAAAAACAAATTTGCTTCCCCGTCCCTCTTCACTTATAGCCCAGATTTTCCCCCCTTGTTGTTCAACGAATTCTTTGCAAAGAATTAAGCCCAGGCCGGTGCCGATTTCATTGTTTGTGCCGGGTGTGGAATGTTGATCTTCTATTTTGAATAAGCTGTCCTTCACCTTCTGGCTCATCCCAATTCCTGTATCTGTGATGGAAATCGCAATTTCATCTGCTTTGTATTCTGCTTCAAGTAGAATTTTACCTCCCGATTCGGTAAATTTAATTGCATTTGCCACAAGGTTTCTGATAATAGTTTCGACGGCTTTCTTGTCAGCATTGACAATTGTGTTTTCTACTATTTTATTTTCTATGGATATTTCTTTGCTATGTGCACTGGAGTTCAAAAACTCTGTCACGACTCGACTTATCTTAAATAAATCGATATCCTCAAACGCATAATTCATTTTTCCTGTTTGGGTAAGTGCCCATTGAAGCAGCTCTTGCACCATTGAGTAGGTATTTGAGGAAGTGTTTTTAATCAGCAGGAGGTGTTTTTTTATTTTTTCAGGTGGCAATTGATCGTATCTGGAATGTAAAAGATCTGCAATCCCGCTAATAACATGAAAAGGACTTTTAAGATCATGGGATATAATTGAAAAGAACTTGTCTTTGTTGGCGTTAGACTCTTTTAAATCTTTTTCCGAATTCTGCAGTTTTTTATTTAGTTTCTTGAATGAGGAACGACTCTGGATTATTAAAATCAAAAATAGCAGGATCAACAGGGTGCTTGCGATTAGGATTTTCTTGGTATTCTTCTGTTTTTGTATTATAATCCCCTGAGTGTCAATATTTTTACGCAGAAGTCTGTTTTCCTGTTCACGGTAATATTGAATCTGTAATTCGATGAGCTTTTTAAGTTCTACATCATTGAAGAGACTATCCTTTAACAGAGAAGCATCTTTAAAGTAGCTGTATGCCTTTGGAATATTACCCCGCTCGTCTTCTATATCTGCTAAAAGGAATAGATTATCCATTATTAACTCGGTGTAAGCATTTTGAGAAGAGTTTTGATAACTGCTTTGGATATACATACTGGCAGAATCCAATTCATTTATCGCAAATAAGTTTTTACCCAGCATGTATTCAGCTATGGCTATTCGGTTGGTGTTATTAATTTTTTTGGCATGAAATAAGGATTGATGATAGTACTTGAGGGCCGAATCTCTTAGCCCCATTTTACCGTAAACGCTTCCGATATTTGCTAAAAAGAATGAATAAGAATATCTGGAATCTTGCTCTTTCGCATAGATATTAAATCCACGTAGATAATAGTCCAACGCTATCTCATACTCTGTATTATTCTCAAAACACTTCCCAATGTTTGAATAAGAATAGGCTATTAATTTTGGGTCTTTTAAATCCAATGCAATCTGCAAAGCTTCTTTGTGCCAGATTAAAGCCTCATCATTGAGATTCCAATCCTGGAAGATCATGCCAATGTTATTCAAAATGGTTGATACGCCAATGGAGTCCTGGAGGTTCCGCCTGATTTTAAGACTTATATGATAATACCGCAGGGCTTCATTCGTGTTCCCTAAGCCAAAGTTTACCACAGCTATGTTATTGCTTACCTTTCCCAACCAGGCGCTATCCTGCAATTCACCAAACATTACAAAGGATTCCTGCAAATGTTCCAGGGCCTCTATGTATTTGCCAGATTGCCAATTATACAGCCCAAGTGTATCCAGGATAGCCGCTCTTATAAAATCATTATCTTCCAGTTCCAGGGCTGCTGAATAA
>JAOZQY010000215.1 GCA_029931975.1 Bacteroidales bacterium
CGCAAAACAGACTTACAATAACGCCAATTACCATATTAAGATCCCAGAATGGCCAGTCAGGCTCCATATCATCAGCAAGTTCCGGCACATCTATGATCCGCAGATCCACCCCGCTGAGATCAGAAACTCTTTGGATGTTCAATTTAGCATGTTTATCAGATAACTGGGAATAGAGATCTTCTTTCTGGGAAAATTCCCGTTCCAGTTGGGATAACTTGAATTGTTTTTTTATCAATTCATCAAGTTCCTTCACTATTTTTATTTTGGCTGATTCATACTCCTGTTTCTGAGCAATGTTGGCATGTATTGTAACTTTTAAATTTATACTTTCAGATAAAAGTTGTTCATAGGTATTTAAAGAAGTAATTAATTTTTTTTGTTCTTTCATCTGAGTCTCTGTCTCTATCAACCTGGCATGGTTGGCTGATAATTCAGCATTAACAGTAATAAGACTTGTCTCAATCTCATCTATACTACTTAATTTAATTTCTTTTTGCTTTTCAATTTTGCTTATGCCGGACTTCTGTTTAAATTCTTGTAATTGTTTTTCAGCCTTTTCCAATTCACTGGCAGCCTTTTCCAATTCGCTGCGGGAGAAATTATATCCATAGTTTGCAGCATTCTGCTCAAGGATAATTCTTCTTTTAATGACCTGTGCAGCAAGTTCTTTTGCAATGTTTTCAGCTTCAGACGGTGATTCACCCCAAATTGATAAATTTATAATATCTGATTCTGCTACCAGATCAATATCAAGCATATTTTCTAAAAATTTATTAACCGCCTGGGTGGTAAAATTTTCTTGCCCCTCTGGACTTGTCTCTCCTGTAGCTATTTCAAGATAAAGATTATAGGGATACTTAGCAATAAATTTTGCCCAATCTTTTGCCTCTTCAATCCAATACCAGAAAGTTTCACGCAAATCTGCAGGCTCTTCTCTTTTTTTTCTTAATTTCTCATCCAATCCAAACTCTTCAACTATCTTTCTTGCCATTATTTCACTTCCTGCAATTTCTAAAAAATTATTTGCAGGAATGTTTTTGTTAGCACCAATAACAGGTTGATAAAAATCATCAAAGAGCAAGACCTCCTGGCTGACATTAACTTTGACCATTATTTTTGAAGAGGCCTTGAAAAGCGGTGTGACAAGATAGGTACCTGCAGCAGTCAGGAAAGTGCCAATTATGGCAATAAAAAGAATCAGCCATTTGCGTTTCAAAAGAATATGAATGAGCTGATCTCTTACATCTAATAAGCTTTCGTTAATATATAATTCGCTACTAATTTCAGCTGCTTGTACGTCTGGAGTTAAACTGCCTTTGTCCGTAAGGTTATTGAAATTCATTCAAAACCCCTCCCAATATACGTGCATTCATAACCTCCAGGGTTTTTTTTGCCTTTTTGACATCTCTGTTCCTGGTCTTTTCAACCCTGATAACCAAAACAATTCCATCAACCAATCTGGTTAACATGGGTGTGTCTGGATAATGGTTAACCGGTGCCGTATCATAAATAACCCATTCAAAATCCTTTTCCAAAGAAGCCTTCATTGTTTGTGAAATACCAGCAAGTGGCTTCACAACATAATCATCTGCGCTTTGCCCGGTTGTCATCACCTTAATGTTGGAAAATTGTGTTTCCTTTATTGCTTCATACAGTTGTGCATTACCAGTCATGTAATCTAAAAAACCATGATCTCTTTTAAGCTGAAACAAATCATGCAGACGCGGTGAACGAAGATTTGCATCTACCAGTAATATCTCTGAATTGCCGTTCAGAGCAAATGCTAAAGCAAGATTGATAGCAAGACAAGTGCTGCCCTCTTTATGACCTGAGCTTGTCACCATAATGGACTTGGCACGATATGCAGCAAGAGAGTGAGACATACTAAGTTTTAAACGCAATGCATCTTCTATTAGTGCTTGATTAATTTTCATATTTTTACTATCAATTTTAAATGAGATTACTCGCTTGTATTTGTAATTGTAACATTAGAATCTGGATTCAGGTTATATGGAAAAGAGAATGAAAAATTAGTTGGTATGATGTTCCAGATATGCTGCATAAAAACATCTGCCCTGGCAATGGATGTTTTCGGAACATATATTATATCATAGGGCTTGAGCCACACATCTGAAAGTTTGCCGTTAAGAACCTGATTTATGTCTAAAAGATTTGCAGTAGGAGTGTTTAAATCGGTGTAGCGAATAAGTATCACACTGTCAAGTCTCGCACTGTTTTTTGTCCCTCCTGCCATCATAATAGCATTGAGCATTTTCATTGGGCCATTTATGGTTACCACCTTTGCCTGATTGACTTCACCGCCGACATACACAATTTGAGAAGCTGACCTTACAAGAGAGATACTAAGTTCAGGCACCTTAAAATCCTGGACCATTACTGTAATATCAGGCCTTTCATCTGACTCGAGTTTCTTGTAATAAAGTTCTGTGATAATTTCTTCAAGCTGACTCGGTGTTTTTCCTGCTGTATCAATTTCACCAAGAAGCGGAAGTGAAATTTTGCCATCGGGGCGTATTTTGACGGTACTGTTAAGTTCACTGTTATATATCAGTTTTATGGAGAGGGAATCTCCTACACCCAATGTATAATCCCCATTAAGGGAATACCCGAGTTTTTTGTAATATTGTTCTGTTAAAATTGTGTTGAGCTCAAGTAACGTCATCCCTTTAGCATGAACTTGACCTATCAGTGGTAGAATAATATTACCGGAGGGGCTGACAACAACCTCATCATTGTTCATTTCCGGGCTGTATAAAAATCTAATGCTGATAACATCCCCTGGTCCTGCTATATATTGCTGTGCTGGTTTTGACTGGCTGTTTAAATTATTAATATTTGCTGAATTGATCCTCACGCCTCCAGGTGAAGCACAGCCTGAAAAAACAAGAATTAAAAGAAACAAACAGATCAATAAGACTATTTTATTTTTTATAAACATGGTGATGATGGATTACTTTTTATTTTTTGATGTTTAAATATAATTGAAGCTATCATGCACAAGTTACCACGATTTCATGACCTCTTTTTCCCCATCTGTCAACTTGATGACTTTGCTTACCAATTGATCAATTTCACTGGTCCATTCATCGGAATCAAAACCTTTTTCTATCAGCTCCATAGCTTCCTTTCTGGTCATTTTACCTGCCCTGACCATATTGGCAAGTCCGTCAATATCATGGTTAAAGCCCATGGCTTTTTTATGGCAGTAATTTATCAAACTATGCAGGTGACAGTCAAACCGCCAGGTTGAAATGCTTTCTTCAGGCTTTTTCCATCCCAGGGAGCCTGTGATGGAGCTTAATATTTCATTACGATCCCATTCGATATAATCAAAAAGGTGTACTTCTTCTATTCCCGGGGTATTCAGCTTAGCACATCGAACATCCATACTGGAATTTCCAGCTGGAAGTTTCTCGTTGCGCAATTTTCTTAACAATATTAAAAATTTGATAAAATGAAAAGATTGTTTTGAAAAAAGATATGTCAAAGGATTTTTAAAAAACATCTTTTTTCTGGCAGGGATATAGGTTAAAAGCTCAATAACAGAATCTCCCCAGAGAATATATGGAATTTTATATTCCTGAGCTGTGGAGTATAAAAATGAG
>JAOZQY010000216.1 GCA_029931975.1 Bacteroidales bacterium
TCTGGCATTTTAAGTGATGGATTCATATGGGATGGGGATGGGGATATTAATAAACACTTCACTCAAAATTTGGGGACCAGTTCGGGTGGAATTAATGGTACTGCCATATCAACACCGGAAGAATATTTTAATGGTGTTTTTGATGGCCCAGATCCTTCTACTGGTGACTGGGTTACACAAGACCCCAGAACAAGCTATTGGGCATTTCATATCATTGGTGACGATGATCTATTAAACGTCACTCTGCGCGGCACAGAAATTCCGGAGCCTGCTACCATGCTTCTTTTCGGCCTTGGCTTAATTGGTCTTGCAGGGATTTCCAGGAAAAAAGCTGCTTTATAATCTTTACGCAAAAAGCTCCGGGTCCATTGGGCCCGGGCTTTTGTATTTTTCCTTCCCTCTTTTTCTTTGCCTTCTTTTCATGATAGTTATTTCGGGCAACTGAGTTCTCGGTTGCAACGAATATATTCAAAATACAATTTTTTATTTGACTTCTTAAATGATTTTGAATACGAATACCCTTGTAAAGGGTGAGTGACGCCATTTTTCCTTTTGTCAGGATTGATGGCCAGGTTTTCATTAAAAAAAGCGAGCAGATATGAATGAAGGAATAATCAAAGATTTCTATGACCTCCTCCAGGTCAGCCACACCGCTGATACTGGAACCATTGAAAAAGTTTATCGCATATTAGCCAAGCTTTATCATCCGGATAATGCAGATACCGGGGATATCAACAAGTTTTCAGAGCTTACAAATGCCTATAAAACACTGACAGATCCGGAAAAACGGGCAGCCTATGATGTTAAATATGAAAATTTGAATCAACAGCAGTGGAATACTGTTACCAAAACATTTTCTCCTGAAGGATATGACAATGATAAAGAGATTCGCCGGATAATTTTAACCATTCTCTACATTCAACGAAAGGAGTCTCCATCAGACTCAGGGGTTGGTCCCTGGTACCTGGAAAAAATGATGGAGTGGCCCCAGGAAGTTTTAGAATTTCATCTCTGGTATTTAAAGGAAAAAAACTGGATTTTAAGAACCGATAGTGGTGCATATGCTATTACTGCCAACGGAGTTGATGAATTGGAAGCATCTGGATCAGCCTTAAGCAGAAATCGTTTATTAACCCAGATTACTGAATCCTCTAAAAAAGATGACAGCACCAAACTCATTGAAACACCACCCCCAAAGATATTAAATGCCTCTCCGGAGGCCGATGACAAATAAATCAGTATCCTGTTTTAAAAAGAAAAATCTTGTTCAATTCATATTTCATAGGTGAATTGGGAAAACGGTTTTCAACCTCCGGAGGAGTTGCAAGAATTCCCGGAGAAGCTGAAAGCATTGATTCCACTGCCTGGGCAATCCGTGCGTTAAATTTTTTAAACCCGGGGGATGACCTTGCAAGGGCTGGACAGCTTTATCTGGGCACAATGCAGCAACAAAACGGAAGTGTATCACTGACCCTGGATATGCCAGGTGTTACCTGGCCCACATCCCTTGCTCTGCTTGCATGGAATACTGATAAACGGTTTGAAAATGAACGAATCAAAGCAACACAGTTTCTTCTTGAAAGCAAAGGAAGGGTACTGGAAAAACAACCTGAGATGATCGCACACAATGTTAAGCTCCCTGGCTGGCCATGGGTTGATGGTACATACTCCTGGGTTGAGCCCACCTCCATGGCAGTTTTAGCCCTGAAAGCACAGGGACAGGGGGAACATCCAAGGGTTAAGCAGGGAATAGCCCTGATTTTAGATAGAATGCTTATTGATGGCGGCTGGAACTATGGTAATAAAAGAGTTTTCGGAACCAATCTTTTGCCGATGCCTGAAAGCACTGGAATCGCCCTTTGCGCTCTTAAAGGAGACGTCTCTGAAGAAATCATTACCAAAAGTCTTTTGTACCTGAATTCAATCTACCCGGCTGTGAACACACCTCTTTCCCTGTCCAGAATTATTTTAGGATTATCATCATTCAACCAACGACCCCATGATGTGGCCAAAAGAATTCAGCAATGTCTGGATTTGCAGAATCGCTACGGCCCCTTTGAAACAACCCTGCTGGCTGAACTGGCCCTGGCATCCATGGATTTATCATGAAGAGGTACTCCATGACCAATGGAAAAAAAAGTTTTAACTTTACACGACGACAATGGATAGGAATGTTACTGGCAGGATCCATTACAGGGATTGCTTTTAACTCTCTTTTAAGGTGGGGCAGAGTTTTTCTTGAAAAAGAACAGGCTGTTTTTTCCACTTCCACAGCTGACTACAGCAAAGATATTTTAGGTCCCATATTAAATGGTTTTAAGGAGTTAAATATCACCCGAAAAGAAATTAAAGGGAAAAAAGTTCTTTTAAAGCCCAATATGGTTGAACCCCATGAAGCCCACAGTCATATAAACACACATCCTCTGGTTATCCGTGCAGCCATCGAAGCATTCCTGACATTGGGTGCAGGTGAAGTTGTTGTGGCTGAAGGTTCCGGCCACAGACGGGACTCCCTCTACTGTCAGGAAAAAACCGGTCTTGGAGAAATTCTACAGGAAGATTCAATTCCTTTTGTTGATCTGAACACAACTCGTTTTATCCAATGTAAAAATCGGGGAAACAGGTCATCCCTTGGAGATCTGTTTCTGCCTTCGTCCATAATCAATGCTGATTTCATTGTTTCCATGGCTAAAATGAAAACCCACCATTGGGCAGGGGTTACCCTGTCAATGAAAAACATGTTCGGTGTCATGCCTGGAAGTGTTTATGGATGGCCTAAGAACAGTCTTCACAATGCTGGAATAGTGGAATCCATTCTGGATATCAATGCAACTGTTTGCCCGCACTTTTCTATTATAGACGGCATTGTCGGTATGGAAGGGGATGGTCCTATTATGGGTACTCCTGTAAATTCCGGTGTGTTGGTCATGGGACGGAATCCTGCTGCTGTGGATGCAACAGGTGCCAGAATAATGGGCATTGATCCCGTAAGGATCAAATACTTAAAGAAAGCCTCAGGATGGTTAGGGTCTATCAAGAATAAAAATATTGAACAACGGGGAGAATTATTAACATCACTAAAAAGACCTTATAAACTGATCCAGGGCATCCCGGCACATCAGAATATCAAAAGTTGATTCTATTATTATCCAGGTCAGGTATGATTGGAGTAATGATGGATAAATATAAAATAAATTATTTTGTACGACTGTTGTGTTGAATTCAAGAGCTTTGGCATAAAGTATCAATGAGATTTAAGTCTAACAGGGAATGTAAGTCCAGATGGATCTAAAAGAAGAAGATATATTAGGAAATAAAATCCACAACCATTGGTATTACGTTTCCAAGGGACGTGCTATGCGTAGCTTTCTTGATGAAATAAAAGTCCCTGAGGTTCTTGATGTGGGAGCAGGTTCAGGTATTTTCTCGCGTCAACTGCTGGATGAGGGATTATGTAATAGTGCGATTTGTTTGGATACAAATTATTCGGAAGAAAAAATTGAACTTCATAATTGTAAGCAGATCTGTTTCGTTAATGCAATTGAAAAAAATCCCCAGAAACTGATCCTGATGATGGATGTTTTAGAACATGTTCCAGATGACCTGGT
>JAOZQY010000217.1 GCA_029931975.1 Bacteroidales bacterium
GTGGATGGCCCGAATTGCCTCGTTTTAAAACAGATAAAGACGGTATGTCGTTTGGGAGACACAATGTTACAGTATGGCCGCAGATACAGGGAATGTGGGCAGATGCCGCTGCAAAAAAACATGAAGTTGATATTTTCTCTCATGAACTTCTCACCCTGGCAAACCATGCAGTAAGAGATATGCAGTTTTCCGAGATATATCACCCCGTAACAGGTGAAAGATACGGAGGAATGCAGGCAAGTGGAAAGGAAATTACTTTGTGGGAATCTACAAGACGACAAACCTGGGCAGCAACAGCGTATATGCGAATGATATTTTCAGGAGTATTTGGTATTGGTTTGAATGAGCACGGGATTTGGTTTTCACCATGTGTTCCTGCGAAACTGAATGATATCAGACTCACGGGATTGAAATATCAAAATATGCTGCTAAATATCAGCATAAGGGGAAATGGTACAAAAATAGAGTCATTTCGGGTAAATGGATTGGAGTCAGAAACACCATTTATCTCTAAAGAAAACAGAGGCGTACAAACTATTGAGATTATTTTATGAAGAAACTGATTTTTGGAGCAATTTGTCTCCTAATTTTTACGCTTGGTTCCTGCACCCGCAGCACCAAATCCAACAAGGGAGCTGTTGCAGATGAAAGAGTTAGCCCGATAGAGTCGATCTCCAAACCTTATGCCCGCTATTGGTGGTTTGCCTCTGAAATAAAAAAGGAAGATGTACAATTCAATTTAGACTGGCTAAAGGAAAACGGTTTTGGCGGTGTTGAGATCGCCTGGGTCTACCCTCATAATAGCAGGGATAAGCGATTGGGATCCACGTACACTCCAAGACAGGAGTGGCTGAGTCCGGAATGGCAGAATGTAGTAAGCTATGCTATATCGTATGCCGATAGCCTGGGACTGGCCTGCGATTTGACCATGGGAACACTCTGGCCCTTCGGTGATTCCCATGTAAGCTATGAACAGGCCTCTCAAAAATATGGAGAAGAGGAGCGTCAGATGATCAAACGCTCATGGGAGTATCCAAAGAGCGGATATGTGGTGGATCATCTCAATGAAGAAAACTATATGCCCTACTTTCATCGATTGCTTGACTCTTTCCCCGATCCAAAGACTCAAATTCCGCACTCTTATTTTATCGACAGCTGGGAGGTGGAAACAGAGAAACTCTGGGCTGAAGGCTTTAAGGAAGAGTTTATACAGAGCTATCAATACGATATCTCCCCCTTTATGGATTCACTCTATTCCGGAAACAACAAAGAGCAACTATACGATTATATGAAACTTATTTCTCAGCGAGTCATTAAGTTTTATGAAAATTTTGACCAGGTCTTAAATGAGAATAACATCTTCTCAAGGGGTCAGTGCTCCGGTGCGCCCTGTGATATTATCTCTGCCTATGCCCATATGGATATTCCCGAGGGTGAAGCGATGTTGTATGAACCAGAATTCAACACCATTCCGGCATCTGCAGCTCTTCTTGGCGGGAAAAAAGTTGTAAGTGCCGAAGCTTTCACCTGTCTGTATGGATGGCCTCAAAACCACATCAGAGAGGAGCAGACTGCTGATCTGAAAATGCTGGCCGATGCCCTGTTTGCCAATGGTGTAAACCATATCATATGGCATGGCAAAGCACATAATCCAAAAGATCAGGATTCAGTCAATTTTTACGCAAGCGTTCACTTGGGACGTGATGGCTCATTAGCTTCTGAAATACCTGCTTTTAACCACTACCTGGCTTCGGTATCAGAAATAATGAAACAAGGGAAGTCCTATAGTGATATCGCAGTGTACCTGCCCACAGAAGAGGCCTGGATAAAAGGTATGATGCCCAAGGAGAAGCAATTTATCTGGGCCTGGGGATATTATGAAATGCGGTATATCTACTTTCCTGAAGAGCTGGCCGGTCATCATCCCATATGGATCAATCAGGAATTTCTGGAAAAAGGAGTGTTTGAAGACAATCTGTTTAAGATTGGTGATGCCTGTTTTGCTTCATTGTATGTTGATGCAGCCTATTTGGATTATGAAGCGCTTGTGAGAATCACCAAATTAGCACAGCAGGGTCTGCCAATTACGATGAAGCAAATTCCCATGGAGCCCGGCACTATTAAACATAAGCAGTGGGATCGGCTGATAAAAACCTTAAAGGGTTTGTCAAATGTCTCCTCTGAATTTACTAAACAGAGCGCTCCTCTGGTTAAAGGAGATAATCTGCCTTCCTACTGGGCAAGAGAAATAGATAACAGCCTGAATATTTTCTTTGCCAATCCAACATCAAAAAACATTGTTTTCCCTGTTGAATATGGGCAGTCATTTTCTGATAAAACAACAGAGACAGCTGTTGTTATCAATTATAAGAACAGGACATATGATCTGAATCTTCAGTTTGACCCTTATAACTCTTTAATGTATAAAATAGAAGATGGAACTATTGAACAGATTGATATTACATTCAAACCCAAAATACCTGTGGTCATGAAACGGGAAGCTGCTTCAGAAGCACCCTGGCTGGTGAAGTAGGCAGAAGGTAAAGAAGTATATTTATGTCAGTTGAAACTAACAATAGCAGGCAAAAGGAACTACTTAATGCTTGTTTAAGAAAGATTGAAATCAAACTTGAGTGGTCGAATTCTGTTGAATGGCGGCACAGCCATTTTGAGCTTCTCAGTAAGAGAATACTTGAGGATACAAAAGTTCGACTGAGTGCGGTTACACTTAAAAGGGTATGGGGTAAGGTATCTTATCAATCATTTCCTTCCATAAGTACCCTGGATGCCTTGGCCCGGTTTATCGGATTTGATAATTGGATTTCTTATGAGCAAGTTTCGGAACGCTCTGATCAGCAATCACAACAAACGACTGTTCGGACATTTCTAAAGTCTTTAAATCTGAATAAAAGGAGACTTGCTTATGGCTCAGGGATTCTTATCCTGATCGGAATTGCTGTACTTATTGCTTCGGCTAAATGGCCAAACCTCACTGGTAACAGCGCAGTAAGCTTTGATTTCAAGCCCGTGGCTGTTGGATTGCCCAATACAGTAATTTTTACTTACGATGTAAAAGAGTCTAATACCGATTCGGTATTTATTCAACAATCATGGGATCCAAAACTCAGGCATAAGGTGGAAAAGAGTGGTCATATTTTTACCACAACATATTACTATCCCGGTTTCTACAAAGCCAAATTACTATTGGATGATCAAATCATGTCTGAGAAGGATTTGTATATCAAGTCAGATGGTTGGATAGGTACTATTGAAAAAACTCCGGTGCCCTTTTACCTGGATGAAGGTGAGATTTCAGGATCGGATATGATTGAAATTAGTAGTGATCATTTAGTTGACCGAGGCTATGATCTGAATTCAGAATTGCCAAACACCGATTTGTACATTGTTGAGGACTTTGGTGAAGTTTCGGGAAACAATTTCAAATTGACCACCAGGTTTAAAAACACCCTGGGCAGGGGTGAGGCAATCTGCCAAAAAACAAGTGTATTAATTTTATGCTCGGAAACTCCCTTTATTATTCCATTCTCCATCAAAGGTTGTGTTGGAGAATTGAATATGATGTTACCAGGAAAA
>JAOZQY010000218.1 GCA_029931975.1 Bacteroidales bacterium
AAAAAGTTCCTGGGCCTGGATATAAAAAACTTTAGATATTTTTCGTTTTAGATATGCTTGCTGAGTTAAATCAGAAATCATTTCTTCATTGGAAGAAAAGCGAGGTATTTTTATATTACCAATGTTTTTTATATATAAGTTAAGTTGAACATTACCGGCTGATTCTCGGAATGATTGGAAATATCCATACTTTGAATTTAAAAAAGTAGCTGTATAAAAAGGAGAAATATTTACACCATTTTTGATCCTAATAATACCAACATGGCGGTCGCAATTCGAAGGAAGAATATCTTTATCAACAACTGCAACATTCCCAATAGTTCCAACTGTGGTGATAATGATATCATCTTCACGAAGCTGGGTTCTGGGATTTGAATTATTTTGTTTGTTAGAGATAGCGATGCAATTATCTAAAACAAAATAATTATCTTTGACACATTTTGCTGATATATAACGAACCCCATTTTTTGCAATTTCTGGAGATTCATGTATCCCGTCCGTTATTTTTGCTATATGTGATAATCTATCTAAATTCGAACAACATAATTTGGCATCAAGTCTTTTATAAGCAGGCTGGAAATATTCTGCATCATTTCTATTTACAGCACTTATCGAAGACAAATAACTCTCATTCCAAACCGCCATTACCCAACCCTCCAAAAATCAAGATCATGCTTCTGGGCGAACCGGATAAAGGCTTCGGCCACGCAGAGGTGATCATCCGGCAGGGTTGCGGCATCTGCCAAATCATCTGAACTCAGGTTGTGATTAACAAGATCCTGATCAATCACAGGCTGACCAGTCTCATCTTCCACAATGTTCCCATCTTCATCTATCAAATAATCATAATCCCCGGAATTGTTCTTTCCGCCCCGTTCACTGACGGCCATGAAAATGGGGTAATCCAGTTGTTTGGCAACTTCTGCATCAATCCACCGTTCTTTTAAAGTGCCGAGGAGATCCCCGTCTTCCAGGATCAGTTCAAGTTTTCCTTTCAGGGTCAACAGTTTTTTCTCATGTTTGGCTACCGGGATGGTCTTTTCCAGGGATTTGATTTGTGCGGTTACTTTTTTTCTGAGTTCCTTTTGGTTTGCTTTTAATGCCTTAATATCAGCTTTTAACTTATCCTTCATGGGTTTAAGCACCTTATTCAATTCTTTTTTTGTGCCATTCCATTGTTCGGAAACAATTTTTATTTCCTGATCTGATTTTTCTTTTAGGGCTTCCAGGTCACTGTCAAAATCCATCAATTTGGACTTGGCCTTAAATACTTCTTTGCGCAAATATGCGATTTTCTCATCGGCTTTTTCCAGCAGGTCTTCCGGGATGGGGGCACCTTCTGCCGCCAACATCTCTTCTTCAGGCTCTTGGTTTTGTCCCTGAACATCGGGTTCCAGGTCGGTAAAATTCTCCAGAATGAGTTCCATGATTTCTTCCGGAATATCTTCCTCGGGGATATCGATTGTATAGAGATCGCTTAGAACCAAGTCTTTGATTTGGGCTTCATAGTCCGGACAGGAGATGGCCACATCATTTTTTACCTTCTCAATGTTGGCCAGCTGTGCTTTGGTATATTTTTGAACAAAAAGCACTGAAGTTTTGGTTCCGGTATGGGGTTTAAAGGTGTTGGGATGGAGTCCAACTACGGCAAGAAGCCTTGCTTTTCGCAATATCCACTCCCGGAGGGAGGAGTTGTTGAATTTTCCCTGGGGCAGAACAATGGCACCCCTGCCGCCTGGTTTTAAAAATTTGATAATTCTCTCAATGAACAGCACATCCCGCTCTTCCTTGGCAGCCTTGTTTTTTGCCCGCTTCAAGGCCGGTCTGGCCAGGTCATAATGGGCCAGCATTTTCTTGTCTTTCATCTCCCCAGCAAAGGGGGGATTGGCAAGAATTACATCAAATTTGAGTTCATCAAAATATTTCCAAGACAGATCTTCATCCTTAAAGATATTGCCTTCGTCTTCCTTAGCAATTTTTTTTAAGATGAGCTTAGATTTGAACAAATCCTGCATCAGGGCCTGTCCGGAAATGGTTTCATACCATGTTTTAGGGTCAAGGCTGGACACATCCGGGCCAAATATATTGGTGTGACCGTCACCGACAATGAGCATCAGGGCCCGTGAGGTTTTTGCCGCCCGTTCTTCAAAATCAATTCCCCACAGATATTTTGAGGCATATTTATGCATCCGCAGTTCCCGGGTGGCATTGTCCTTTGCCGGATAGCACCATTCCATGGCATGGAGCAGGAATCCGGCAGACCCGCAGGCAGGGTCCATGACAAACTCTTTTTTCCTGGGATTCAACATACGAACACACATCTCAACCACATGCCGGGGGGTGAAAAACTGTCCTTTTTTCTTTTTGGCTTCCGTGGGGAGGAGGTATTCAAAGGCGTCATCCATAATTCTAAGGTTGGATCCCATCAAACGGATCCCCTCAACCGGTCCAATACAGACTTGCAGATGCCGTTTTGTCAGTTCAATGTCTTCCCCTTCACGGAAGATACCAGGCCATTCTTCACATGCTTTGCGAAAAAGGTTGTTGATTCGTTCATAGGTAATTTCAGGGTCAAGGGCTTTTCTGAATTCTACCTCTTTATTTGTCCGGTTTTCATCGGCTTCTATTTCATCCCATATTTTGGCAAAAATCAGTTTGAAAATTTCATTAAATTCATCTTTCCCGCTGTCCGCTAAAACAAGTTCTTCCAGGTCCTGGATGATTTTTTTAAAATTAAAACTTTTTTTCAAATGGCCAAGAGTTTTTCTGGCTTCCAACACATCTTTGGGCTCCTGGCCCCGTTTGGGAAGGTCATAGAGGGTATCATCAAAATTTTTGGGATAGGGGCGGTAAAGAATAATACTGTCACTGCCATTGGACCATACGCCCACTGGAGATCCTTCTGCATTCAGATAACTTTTCAGTTGCTCAATGCCGTCTTTCCGTTTGGGTTTTTTAACCTCAATGATAATTTTAGGCGTTTGTTTTGTGTTGTCTGTGTAAACGACAATGTCTGCCGCTTTGGTCCCTTCGCTTGAACCAAAATAGACACTCTTTTCCAGCTCAATTTCATCTGCTTTATATCCGTAGGTGTGCATCAGTTTGTAAACCCACAACTGGCGAACAATTTCTTCCGGGCCTGATTTGCCATTTTCAACAAACACCTGGGCCTCTTGTTTGCCGGATGAAAAAGGAACCAAGCTCTTTACTAAATACTTTGTCTTTCCAGTCTCACGCCCGGAATCCATAGTTTTTGGATAAATTTCAAGAATCTCAGCCATTGATTTTCCCAAGGTATCAAATTCCGTAAGTTCGTATTTTGTCTTTGGATCTTTAAATATTTTATCGATAACCTCTTTGGTGTTCATTTCAGTCTATTTCCATTCAGTTTTAATAACATCCGCGATCAGTATGAATTCCTGTTCAGTGGATCATAGTATAAAATATTGGGTTCTCAAACACTTTTCTTCTTTGGATTACTCTGATCAGGATAAATTATAGAACTAAAAAGGAAACATCAAAATAAGATACTACCGTTTTTACAAAGTTTCTCTGGCTTAATTGACAAAATCATAA
>JAOZQY010000219.1 GCA_029931975.1 Bacteroidales bacterium
AAAATCTGAGTCGATATACCGCATTAGTTCCCTGGCATTTAGTTCATCCAGATTTCCGGTAGGTTCATCTGCAAACAGGACAGCAAAAGCCGGAGTGATTGCCCTGACAAATGCAAGCCTTTGGCGCTGGCCGCCCGATAATTGGTTAACCTTATCCTGCTCTGTGACCTCCTCCAGCCCTACTCTTACCATGGCCTCTCGTACGCTTTCCAAGGCTTCCTTAAAAGGAGTATTCTGCAACAACTGCGGGATGCAAGCATTTTCGTATGCAGTAAAATTATTCATCAGGTTGGTATTCTGAAAGATAAAGCTATAGTACCTGTTCCTGATTGCTGCCATTTCTGTTTCGTCCTGCCAGAGTTCTTTCAGGTTGATTGAGACCCCCTTCTCTGGAAAAAATTGAATATCTCCTTCAAGGATGGTTCTGTTCATTAGCCCGAGAGTCTCCAGCAAGGTACTTTTCCCGGCTCCCGATTTACCCACGAAAACAGTCTGCTTTCCATGCAACAGATCCAGTTCCTTGATTCTCAACACGGGTGTCTTCCCATCGTAGGTACAGGTCAGGTTTCTTATGCTATATAGTATTTCTGACATATTTGTTAAACTTGTTAAAACGGAACTCAATATGATTAAACCGGAAACCGTAGTAATCCTTTATATCCCTTATGATTCTGTCGAGTTTCTCCTCATCGCTGATGGCATAGAGGTTAATATAGACTGTGGTTTTTGAATCATTTTTCGGCATCGTTAATGAATAGACCCGTTCCGGCAGATCGAGCAACATATAGCCTCGCTCCCAGATATCTTCGTCAAAAAAACTCTGGGTGATATAGAAATGCATGACCAGAGAATCCTGGATGGATTCAATCTGCTGGGTCAGAAGTTCAGTTTCCATCGTTAGTTTATCTACAGTCTTATCCGGGAAATAAGTTCCTTCTCCAAAGCGCATAAGCATATCATCCACCGTACTTTCAATGGGTTTTCGACGATCATTCTTAATGGTGTGTAAACCATCGCTCAGGTAGGTGTAAAGACCCACGGCAGTATTATCCTTACGCACTGAAAGGACCTGGTCTATTTTTTCCGTGAAGTCATCAAACATGTACTTAAAGTTTGTGGTATCCATCTTCTTCACAGAACTTGCATCAATGTAAAATACCTCAAAGCGCTCGTATGATTTGGGCGTAGGGGTATCAATGACAGTATTTGAAAGTGCCAGTCCGGCGATCTCGGCAGGCAGTATCCAGGATTCGGGAAGCCAGTAATACCTCAGGTCTGACCAGAATGTATACCAATTCAATACGCCCGGCTTCAGGTTTTCCAACACGTTTGAGTAATCCAACATCAGGTCTCTTCGCTTGGAGTAACCTATTAATCCCACCCGGGTTGGAGTATCCGGATTAGGATCGGAAAGGCTGATTCCAGTGACTAGCTCGAATAAGCGGGCAATTGAGTTTGTTCCAATCTGCTCTTTTGGAATTCCATAACTCAGGAAAAACTCGACCAGGGCGACTTCAAGCGATGCCGGTTCGTTAAGACTATTGTCTGAAAGCAGTTGAATCAGTCTCTTATAAAACTGAAACTGTGGATCATCCAGCAGGTAAGCTTTTTGAAAACCCTGATCATCGTTGTTCAGGAAGGCCCCTTTCATTTCTCCCATGAAGGGGGTAAACGATTCTACCAGCTGGCCCTCAGCTTCATCCATTTTCAGAAAACCTATATAGGGATTGATGGTATTTATGGCATACAGGATGCTCTCAGACGCTTGGTTCAGGGCGCCACTCCTGGATTCATACACTGGCAGTTGATCTCCCTCACTCACCCAATCCCAACGGGGAACATAAGCCTTCCTGCTTTCCAGCATGAAAACTTTGCTGCGATTAATCCAGAAAAGGTCGCCTGGGCTTAAATCTTCGTGCATCTGATCTGATCGCATGAGAAGGAGGTCCTCGCCATCGGTTTTAATGACATTGAAAATCATGAACTCATTGGGAGGTATTTCAAATGGCTGGAATGGCTTATCCGATTCAGACAGGTCAGGATCACTCACTGATCCCGGAACTATGACCTTCATTTGGAGCCCCTCCTTTCTTAGCACCTGGGGCCATACTATCAGATGTTCCTTTTGTATCCAACCACGCCCCGCAGCCCGTTCACTAAACAGGTCATTGAAAAACAGGTCTCCTGGTTCCGAACGGCTTACAAGCCTTAAAGCATGAAGACTTTCCTGCCAGACCACAAATGGTTCCAAAAAATGAGCCGTATCAATAACCTTTTGCAGGTAGCGGTCCTCGTATATCAATACATTGGTCCGGTCTGCATAAACCCACCACGGTTCATTGCTTCGTTCTGATTCCAGACTTGCTTCCATACCCGGTTCCGGAGTTTCATATTCTTTAGGAAGCAAGACATATTCCTCAAACTGCTGAGCCAGAACCGACGAGCAAAGAACCACAAGGCACAAGGATATGTTTAACTTTCTTTTCATATACTAAGGCAGAACACTTTGAGGAAGCCAGTAATACTGTCGGAAATCATCGGAGAAATAGTATCTTTTGTCTCCAGGAATCCTTAAGAGACTATCTCGCTTGCTTTTAATATACATAATGATGTCATTTAATCTGGCATCGGTCATAATACCTGGTTCATGTATGTCTGTGAGCCTGATATCCAACAGGGCTGATCTGCTTGGCAGCCCGGTAATCTGTTTCATTATCTCGGCCAGGGTCCAGTCAGCCATGTCCTCAGGCTGAATACCGTAATTAACGGTTAACACCTCGATAAATGCGCTGTAGAGAGCTTCTCTGCGCTCATTGGCTGAAAACCCCGGGATCACCAATCGGTTAAGGATTTCGATCAGACCATCCAGTTCATCCATATCCACAAACAAGACGTAATCATAGACCGGATTATTCAAGCCATCTACTTCCAGAGCAGTATATCCATGGATGAGAAACTGATATCTGATACTGGAGATCACTTCAATCTCGTCAGCTGTCAAGCCCGCTTCAATCATAAGCTGCAAGGACTCGGCAGTAAAGTCGCCCTCGTTGTTAATATTGTCCATCAGTAACTGGAGGTCTTTCAACAGATCATCATTGTCCTTGTCAATTTTAAGAATGATGCGGGCCACCTCCGATTCTATAACAGATTCAGGTATTTGCTCCTTAATGTTTGCATACTGCAATCCTCCGCCAACCGGACTATTGATCAGTTCATAAAGATTGTGTGGACTTTCATTGCTTTTCTCAAACCGGGGGGTTGTTTTAAGAGCTCCCAGATTTAATTTTCCATATTCCTCTTGTAGTCTATCACTTAATGTTTTTGCAGATTCGAGAGAAAGCTCCCAGGCCTGCCATATAAAATCCTCATAGGACTGATCAGGATCACGCTTTGCCTGGATGGTAATCAGGCTGGCTGAATATTTCACTAACACCTTCTTCACATCCTCATTGTCTACCCTCCAGGGAGTGTCCCGGTCCCCCGCATCACCCACCAGGACAATGACATTGTTTTCTTTCGCCCGCCCCTTTCCATTGAAAATGCGGCCCGCTTTCTCAAGCCCTTTATACATA
>JAOZQY010000220.1 GCA_029931975.1 Bacteroidales bacterium
ACTGAACAGTTCAGCAACCCTGGTGGCAGTTGATATTGTAAAACGAGTTAAACCATCCACCTCCGATAAGCAGCAAATCAAATATGGCCGGATTGCAGCGGTTGTTGTGATGCTACTGGCCATGCTCTGGTCCACCCAGGGTGATAAATTCTCCAGCATCTTCGAGGCCATTAATAAGATTGCAGCAGCCATTGCGCCACCGGTGGCCACAGTGTTCCTTTTTGGTGTATTCTCCAAGCGGGGTACCAATAAAGCTGCCATAGTTACGCTTCTGACCGGACTTGTGCTGGGAATTACGGCCTTCTGCCTGGACTTCGAGCCCATCAGCGGGCACATGTACCTGACCAGGGGATTGCATATCCCATTTATGATGCAGGCATGGTGGCTCTTTGTGATCTGTACGGTAATCTATTTTGCTGCAAGCTATTCCACGCCACGTCCGCCTGCCGAGGTCATTGAAAATTATACCTGGGAGAATCCCGTTTCGGTGATTACAAAAGGAGAATTCAAGGGTATAAAGGACGTACGTCTCTGGGCAGGAATCCTGGTGGTGACACTTGTGATAATGTATATATTTTTTTAAGATAAATGTGATGAACATGAGACAGGCAGTGATGGTATCCCCGGGGATCATTGAATTCAATGAGGTTCCCAAACCAGAATCGCTGGGAGCCAATGAAGTGATGTTGAAAATCGAGAGGATCGGTGTTTGCGGGAGTGATATTCATGTGTTTCATGGTGAACACCCTGCCACACCCTACCCGGTTGTCCAGGGGCATGAATATGCTGCCACGGTTCATGCGGTGGGCAGTGATGTTGCAGGCGTGAAACCCGGGATGAAAGCCACAGCCTGGCCCCAGCTGGTTTGTGGCAAATGCGGACCCTGTCTGCGCGGCCAGTACAACGCCTGCCAGAAACTGAAAGTACAGGGATTCCAGGCACCGGGTGTTGCTCAGGATTATTTTGTTGTACCCGAGCATCGGCTCATCACCATTCCCGATACCATGAGCCTGGATCAGGGTGCCCTGGTAGAACCTGCAGCCGTAGGGGCTCACTCAACCAGTCGCTCAACCGGGATAGAAGGAAAGAACGTGGTGGTTTCGGGGGCCGGGACAATCGGCAACCTGGTGGCTCAGTTTGCAATGGCCAGGGGAGCCAGTAAGGTTTTGATTTCCGATATTAGCGACTACCGGCTCGAAATTGCCAGGGAGTGTGGTATCGACGGGACACTCAATGTACAAAAGATCCCGTTTGATGAGGGGGTGAAGGATTTTTTCGGAGCTTCCGGGTACCAGGTGGGATTTGAGGCGGCCGGGGTTCAGCCCTCCCTGGATGCCTTAATGGCCAATGTGGAGAAGGGTGGCGACATCGTCATTCTGGGTGTTTATTCCGAGAATCCGACCGTGAATATGTATTTCCTTGGCGAGCACGAACTGAACCTGTTTGGTTCCATGATGTACCGTAAAGAGGATTATGAGGAGGCGGTGCAGATGATCGATACCGGGAAGATCAGGACTGCTCCGTTAATCTCCAGGCACTTTAAGTTTGAAGAGTACCTGCAGGCCTACCAGTTCATTGAGGAGAAGGGAGACAGGATCATGAAAGTGATGATAGACCTATAATCATTGATATAGTGGATAGAAAAAAGCCAATCATTGTGGGAGTGGGGGAGATCCTCTGGGATATCTTGCCAGAGGGAAAGAAACTGGGTGGAGCGCCGTGCAATTTCGTATATCACGCTCAGATGCAGGGAGCCCATGGCCTTATCTTAAGCGCCATTGGCAATGATGATCATGGAAGGGAGATATTGGAAGTACTGGAATCAAAACAACTAAGGGCGGAGCTTATCCAAATCAATGATAAACCAACAGGCACGGTGGACGTTCTTCTAAATGAAAAAGGGATCCCTGAATACACCATTCATGAGCAAGTAGCCTGGGACTTTATCACCCTTAATGAAGCAACAGAGAAGGCCGCTTCGCAGGCTGATATCATTTGCTTTGGAAGCCTCGCACAGCGAAAGTATACATCGCAGCAAACCATAAAAAAATTACTGATGGGGTGCAAACACGAGAGCCTGGTGGTATACGACATCAACCTTCGCCAGCACTATTATACCAAGGATATCATCCATCAGTCCCTGCAATCAAGCAATGTTTTGAAATTAAATGAAGAAGAACTTCCAGTTGTGAAGGACCTGCTGGGATTGCGTTCAGAAAAGGAGGAAATCCAAATCCGTGAATTGCTAGAGATGTACAGCCTAAAACTGGTTGCACTTACCAAAGGAGGTGAAGCTAGTTTATTGGTGACACCTGGTGACCGGAGCTATATACAAACACCTGAAGTAGATGTTCAGGACACCGTTGGGGCAGGAGATTCATTTACTGCTGTAATGTGCATGGGCTTTGTCAAAGGGCAAACTTTACACGAATTGCACCAAGCCGCTGTTGAAATTTCAGCATTTGTATGCACCCGCGATGGGGCTATGCCTGACTACAGCTAATTCAGAATATATAACCACGTAAAAACATAGAAATGGACAGATTGAACAAACAATTGGAACCGATAGATACAAACCGGGTGACACAACTTCCGCTGCCGGACGGGTCTCAGATGCCCCAGGCTGCCATGGGAACTTTCCACTCGGACAACCCCGACCTTATGGAGATGATGGAAGATGTCGTTGTTGAAGCTATCCGACTTGGTTACCGGCACCTGGATTGTGCCACGGCCTATCAAAACGAGGAAGTTGTCGGTGCGGCGATCAAACGGGCCATTGGTGAAGGACTTGTTACCCGGGATGAGTTGTTTGTAACCACCAAGCTCTGGAATAAGAATATGAACAGGGAAGAGGTTATTCAGGCATGCGAATATTCGCTGCAGTTGCTGGGACTGGATTATGTGGATATGTACGTGGTTCACTGGCCCTGGCCTAATTTTCATGTGCCGGGTTCAGCAGGCGATGCAAGCAACGAACATGCGGTGCCTTACATACATGAGGACTTTATGGTGGTCTGGGAGAAGGTGACAGAGCTGAAGAAAAGCGGGAAGGCAAAGAATATCGGAACCTCCAACCAGACCCGGAAGACCATGGAACTGTTGCTCAGGGATACGGATGACTTTAACCGTCCTGTGTATAATCAAATGGAATTGCATCCCCTGTTCCAGCAAAAGGAGCTGGTCCGGTATATGATCGATAATAAGGTAGTGCCATCAGGTTACATGTCCCTGGGTTCTCCCCGGCGCCCTGGCCGGGACCGCTTCCCTGAGCACCAGGCCGATATGCAAAATCATGTCATTGTAAAAATTGCCCAGGAAACAGGTCTTACGCCTCCACAGGTTTGTCTGGCCTGGGCGCATCAGCGCGATAATAATAAAGTAGGATATGTATCCATGGCCGAGAGATCGGAATGGATCAGATCAAACCTTAAGGCTGCCACTGAAAATCTACTTTCAAAAGAGCACTTTGAGGCGATCGACGGTGACGGGACTGAGGAAAATCCCGGGATCAATACCAATAACCGCTTGATCTGGGGGCAGGTATTTTTCTGGCCCGAGGCCCGTGTGCTGG
>JAOZQY010000035.1:0-31645 GCA_029931975.1 Bacteroidales bacterium
GGAGGGGTCCTACACCATCAGGGTTGGAGATGGGGTATCCTGGATGAAAAAAATAAGAGGGGTGCATTCCGAAACAGAGAAAGGAAAACAGATAAGAATCAAACTATAATCTTCCTCCACAAGATTTTAAAAATTCCTCTTATTGATACCCTACGAAAATGAAATACCTTTTATCAGTTGTTTTTAATTCCCCTGGCATACTGGGAAGGGGTGAGTGATTTTATCTTTTTGAATTGCCTGTTAAAATTGGAGAGGTTGGAGTAACCGCTTTCGTAGCAAATCTGGGAAATGGTCATGGATTGTTCCGTTAACAACCTACAGGCATATCCGATTCGGACTTCATTCAGGAAAGAAATATATGTTCGCTTGGTTCGCTCCTTGAAGTATCGGCTGAAGGCCTGCGGAGTCATGCTGGCTATTCCTGCAACAGTTTTCAGATCAAGGTCGGTTTTGAAATTATCCAGGATGAAAGCATAAATTGTATTCAATCTGACCGATTCTCCTGAATTCAGCTGTTCAGAATAACCGATGCTGGACAATTCGGTGTAGTTCCTCTGCGTTGCAAGGGAATGTAAAAGATTCAGTAATTCAATGATGCGTTCAAATTCATTCATCTGTAACACCCTGGCGATCCTTCCTGATAATTCATGCGTTTCGGAATCATGAAAAAGCAATCCCCTGTAGGACTTATCAAGCAGTTCCCTTATCTCCCTGAATGCTGGATTTTCGAAAAAATCATCTCCAAGGAAGTCAGGTGGAAACTGGATCACAATTTGTTTGGCCAGAACTTTTCGTTCAGGCTCTTTCGAACCATACCAACTATGTGGCAGATTGGGACCGATCAAAAGGAGCTTGGGCCCATCAAATTCTGATATATAGTCCCCCACGGTTATTTTGCCTTCACCCTGAGAAATATAGGTGAGTTCAAATTCAGGGTGGACGTGCCATGCAATGTCGAAGCTCGAAAAATGCTCCTCTTTTACCAGGAATGAAGACTGCGAAAGCAGTACCTTTTCAAACAGGGGTTCATATGGCATCGTTTACATAAGTAGTACTTTTTTATAAATTTGGCAATACTTCAGTAAAAAAGTATCAGATATGATTAAAATAAGTGTTGATGAAAGTGAATTTTCATCTTAGATTTAGTCCATGGAAAACAACTACCCTATAAATCAGCGCTATATCTGGATGATCACCTTTGCAGCAGCCATGGGGGGATTTCTCTTTGGCTATGATTTTGTGGTAATCGGGGGTGCAAAGCCATTCTATGAGCCTTTTTTTAATTTGCTCACCCCTACCCAAAAGGGGTGGGGCACCAGCTCTGCCATCGTAGGATGTGTGATTGGAACCCTGATTTGTGTTTTACTTAGTGATAAACTGGGGCGCAGAAGATTGCTGATTGCCTCTGGTTTTTTATTTGCACTATCTGCCCTTGGGACGGCCCTGGCTAATAATTTCTTTTCGTTTAATGCTTTTCGAATGATAGGGGGAGTTGCCATGGGAGCGGCTTTGAATCTTTCCCCCATGTATATCTCGGAAATTGCACCTGCAAATAAGCGGGGCATCCTGGTTACCATCAATCAGCTGATGATTATGATCGGAATCCTTGCAGCCCAGATTGTGAATCTGCTGATATCAAGGTTAGATACGGAGCTCATTGCAAGTCCTACAGCGCAAATGATAAGGGATAGCTGGAGTGGCCAGATAGGGTGGCGCTGGATGTTTGGCGTAGAGGCTATTCCGGCCATCCTCTTCTTTCTACTCATGTTCATGGTTCCTGAAAGTGTACGCTGGCTGGTGAAAAACGGTCAGGAGAAAAAAGCTATAAAGGTCCTGACGAAAATGGGAGGTGAAGATTATGCTGCGTACGAAGTCAATGATATTCAGAAAACCCTCTCCAAGGAGCATGTGGCCCATGTGAACTTCAAAGAGCTTCTGAATAGCAAAATATTAAAGCTTATTGCCCTGGGAGTGTTCCTGGCCTTCCTTCAGCAATGGAGTGGGATCAATGTGGTGATTTACTATGCTTCCGATATCTTCCAGGCTGCAGGTTTTAATCTCCAGGAGATGATGGTGCAGATTGTGGCCATTGGACTGGTGATGCTCCTCTCTGTATTTGTCACGATTTTCACCGTAGAGAAACTGGGCCGCAGGAAAATATTGCTGATGGCCACCTTATCGATGGCCATTGTTTACGGACTGATTGGAGGGGGATTCTATATCGGAAAAACAGGGACTATACTGGTGGTATTGATGCTGGTCAATGTCATGTTGTACTCTCTTTCACTGGCCCCGCTTTTCTGGGTTGTTTTATCCGAAATCTACCCCAACAGGATCAGGGGGGCTGCCATGTCCATCGGGGCCATGGCCCACTGGCTTGCCAATTTTGCTCTTACTTTCAGTTTTCCAACCATCAAGGAGAATATTGGATGGGCCAATAATTTCTGGCTCTATGGCGTGATCTGCCTCATCGGCTTTTTTGTGTTGTACCGCTATTTACCTGAGACCAAAGGCAAGACCCTGGAAGATATTGAAAGGGAGCTGGCCTGATGTACTATGTATAGCGATCAATGAGATCGTTCAGCCTGTTGCGGTAGTAGGAAAAGCTCTCAAAGTCCACTTCAGGAGGAATGAAATGATCTCCAAAGGGTACAAATCCCCCGGTATTTAAAACTTGCTCCACAGGCACAAGAATTTCAGCTCCCCAGTATTCGAATTTCCATCTCAAGAGTTCATCATCATTGATATTTAACTTTGAAATTATACTGTGTGGTTTTCTCTCCTCCAATTTGCACCCACAGCCACTGTGAATCGCCCGATTGAATCTGTTCAAATTGAATCGGTTCTCCATTTTTTAATAACTGTACTCCCTGAGTCTCCGGGGGCAAAGGTCCAAGGCGTATTTTGCCTTCATCGATTGCTTGTGACGATTCCAGGGAAAACAGGATTTCTCCCTTTTCCCGATCCATGCTCATTTCCATGCTCAGGTTTTCCAGAACTGAGATTCCATTGCTCTTATACCTGGTTGGCCACTCTTCAACCTTCATACGATCGATGTGGCCTGATAATCTTGGCATGAGGATCAGCTGATCCGGGTTGATATCGTCAATTCCCAGCATCAGGTGAAGGGTATGGACCACATCTCCCATCTGGTACAGGTTGCCCAGGTCCCCCCATCTTCTCCAGGTAAGACCATCTGCTGAGATTGTTGCTCCTTCGGGAACACGATACGGATGGTCGAGCCGGGGTGTAAAACAGAGTCGGGCCAACCATTCAACCATCTTATCCACATCTTCCATTTCATCCAACAAGAGCCCTGTCTGGGTAATGTAACACTGACCATATCCCATACCGGCTGAAGCAGCAAACTCCGGGCGACACCTTGTAAGCTGCATATGGTAGGTGTTCCTGGTGCGTTGCACCCAATCTTCCGGAAGCAGGTTCATGACATTGTAGCCATAGTAATCCATGCCGATAACAGCAGGGGCAAGGGTGGAATTGATGTACAGGAACATGCCGTTTTTTGCCGGGTCCCATACATCACCCCATGGCTCTATTCGAGTCGGGTAGTAGGCTTCCATGGCGGAGAATAAGCCCTTAGCAACTTTACTCCAGCGTTCCGATTTATCAGCTTTGCCTGCAGTCTCTGCCATCTCTGCATAAGCCAAGAGTCCCAGGTAGCACAAGTAGTCGCAATACATACTCTGTTGCTGCATGCCACCTTCCGATTCGTTATAAAGCAGGCCATGTTCGGAGAAAGATAAATCAGGGTTCTCCAGGCACCACGGAATGTACTCGGCTGCTTCGTTGATGGCTTCCCAACGTTGACTTACCCATTGTTTGCTGCGCCCCTGTTTCAGCCAGGCGCGGTAGCGGCTCAGCATCAGGAAGCCATGTCCGTCATTTTCCGGATTTCCAAAATCGCGGGTGGTGTACCTGGTATTCCAACCCAGATGTCGCAGTTTATCAAAGTAGACATAGGGCGTATTGGCAATGACCGAGGCGTGGCCGGGAACCGGTTTGTCACCTAACTGTAAGTCCGGATAGGAGCGGGGATAGTACATCATCCATTTGTCGAAGAAGGCGATGCCTTTATTAACTTTCTTCTCCAGTCCATAATTCGACAGCATGATAAGTGATCTGTTCCTGGTGTAGGCGCAGTCATAGAATGCTCCCAGGTTTTCATTCCAGCTTCCAAAGCTCTGATAATTGTCCGCGTCTTTTCCAGATTCATGTACCATGCCTTCCTCGTCCACATATTTGATTAGCTGCATGGAGTTTTCGTAATAAATATGGGTCAAAAGTGTGGCAATGGGACTGCCTGAAAAAGTTACTTTGGGCCCGGGAAAGTTACCGGAATGAATATCAGGAGGTGTAGCAGCGATTACTTCAGGATTAATATCAGACATGGAGGTATAATACTTAGCATGTAATCTGGATATAGCTTCCTGTCGTTCCCCTGGATATGCATTTTCTGATTCAATGAGATGTTCATTAATATTCTGGAGTTTATCCCGGGAGACCGAAGACTGACTCTTCTTGATGATAAATTGCTTTTTGCTAAGTTTCGATGCTTTCTCCGGGCTGCCGAACGAAATGGAGTTGGCCCTGAAATAACCCATGCGTTCGGGACTATCCTCAAACTCTATCCAGAGCAATTCGCTTTCCCGCAAGGCAATTTTCAGGTAATAATCCTCCACCTGGTGGTCGTATCCTTCAAGACCATTGATCACACAAAGTGCATCGGAAAGCATTCTCTTTGCTTCCCTGTCAGATCGGAAAGGTTCGGGATGCCCCACATAGCAAGCATGCCACCAGGCCGAATAGCCATAAACCAGCGGAACAGCATCAATAGCTCCCGATTGATAGCCAAGTCGCAAAATTCCAATGGTATCTCCAATGAAGAAATTGCGGTAGCCATCTCCGCCTCCCCAGCCGGGATTTGGCATATCGATGGAATTGATACAGCCGGAAACATACAGATGTTGGGCTTTAATAATCAGATTTTAGCACCCCCCAGTGGGCCTCAAATTCTTCAGGCTTCTCAGGCTCCCATAATAGATGCCGGTAAAAAACAATGCCATCTACTTCGTTCCAGTTTGAGTCGATAGTTTGAAGGATTTCATTGTTTTGTTGAGGCATGAGAATGGCAAAAGTGGAGTCTCTGACTGCATCAGAACTTGCAGTGCTTGCAATTGCCGAATTTCCTGGAATGATGACTGCTGCAATAAGCACCCCCAGAAGTGAAACATGTCTTAACAGATAGCTCATATTTATGGTGTTTCAGCTAAGCTTACAGTTACTATATGATGGCCCTTGCTCTTATTCAGGCTGAAAGTCCCGGAATTGGAATGAAGAACCTTTCCATCGAGCTTAAGCTCTCTGATATTTGTTCCCTTTCCTTCCCAGGAGAAATCATATACGGCATCCCGCCAGCGCACATTACGAAGTTCAGTCAGGGGAACGGTGGCAAGGGGATCCGGATCGCTGAGGGTGATCCCCCCCTTGTCCTTTTCGATTCCGTAAATACCAGCTATCAGCATATGGAAAAAATTGCCATTGTCCCAGCTTCTGCCTGCACCTCCTGTGAGGTAGCCATAGACCCCGGCTCCCTCCGGGAAGGGAATGCCTCCGGCATCTCCTGCGTGTTCCATTAACATGCTGAAAATCTTGTCCCTGTTCTGTTCATGTCCCTTCTTGCCTCTGAGGTAAACATCCAGAAAAGCCAGCCAGGTCACACTGGAACAATCCATAACGCTCTGTTCATTTTTTCCTGCCGGGGCACAGTACATGGGTCCGTATTCAAGATCATATATCTCGTTAAAAGAGCCATCCAGTTTTGCGAATATAAGCCTGTCCTGCTCCCTGCTGGTCATCCCGCACCACATGGGGACCAGGTTGTTGTAAGGGATGAAGAGATCATGGATACTGTCCTGCTCTGTACCCAGCGCTCGCATCTGAATGTAGTAGCCCTCGTCCTGCTTCCATAATCCGCCTGCTTCCACGGGAAGGTTCATTTCTTCCTTGATTCTGTCGGCCAGAGTTGAAAGATGATCCGCATAATTATCTTTCCCCAACTCCCTGGCCAGGTTGGATACACCATGGTAGGCCAGGCTGGTTTTGGCACACATCAGGGGCTCTTCAGAGTCTTCCTTGATCCACATGTAATCATAACTTCCCTGGATGGCATCCGGAAGCGCATTACCATCTGTATCCAGCAACTCCAGGGTCTGGGTGATGTATTCAATCTCATTCCAGATCGTCTTAATAAATTCAATATCACCACTCAGTTTCCAGTAATCGTGGGCCATTAAGAGGAAGTCGGCCTGAGATTCGGAACACCAGGGATAGAAATTCAGCGCAGATTCCAGGCCTCTTGTATAGGCCTGGGGAATGTAGAAGCGCTGGTTGTTCAATGGCCAGAGCTCGCTCTGGCCCAATGCCTGATTTCTTGCTTTGGCTTCAATGAGTAATACCAGGGATGATTTCATCATTTCCTGCACACGGTCATCTCCGGCCAGGTTCCAGCCCTGGAAGCCCCAGTAAAGGTCCCTTGTCCAAATAGAAAAACCATTCCGGTCAGGCTGAAGGTCAGGGCCGCCCCTGTGATTACCTTCGCTGGTACACTGAATGGTCAGCGTGGGAATTTTTTCTCCGTCCACATCTTCATAAATGATATTGTGTGTATATCCATGTAGAAATGTTTCTTCGATAAGCGGGAGATCCCTGCTCATGACATGCTCAGGGATTAGCGTGGCTTCCTTCTTAGCGGGTTCAGCACAGCTGAACAAAACAATAAGCGGGATGATTAGTAAGAATGTATATCGCATTTTATTTGGGTTTTAGGGTCTGTCAGGATGATTGGGTCCGAAATGCTTCAGGATCACCATGGGTTCATATTTACTTTTGTTGGTGATGGAAACTCCATCTCGGGCTGCCTGTTCGCTTACAAAGAACTCGTCCGAACTGGCCTGTCCGAATCTGAGCATGACCGCAGCTTCGGCATCGTATTCCCCGAATTTCCCGTGTCCCTGGATCATGATGCATCCATACGCAACTGGATCTGTGATCTTTACAGTTTGACCCGGATAAATGGTGAGTTCTTTGCCTGCTATATAATCGTTTCCGTAGACAATCCAGTTTTCTCTGAATGATTCATTTTCAGCGGCCAGTACTGGAGGCCTGAAATAATGGTCCCGGTAATTGGGATCCACATTCTTTTCCCAGTCCATCAGGCTCATCACATAATCCACATCTCGTTTTTTATCCTCCGGACAATTCTCGACAAGGAAGTCATAGGTATAGACCTCGCCGGCGGTAATATTCTCGTAGACAGAATTCACATCGCTGTTCCACTGTGGTTCATAGGTCAGATAAGAACCTGGTGCATGTAAAACTCCGGGTGGTGTATACCATCCTGTACCCAGCTCTATTCTGTACGCACGTGATAATTCAGTAATTCTGTTATCACCAGACTCATATTGAAGTAATCTCTCACGGACCAAAGCTTTGCTTACATCCGGATCAAATCCATAGTAGGTTGCAGGGAAGGTACCCGGGTGGTTGTTCATTTGGGGAGGATAAAAATAGGCTTCGGGTTTCCCCAGTCTACCCACTCTTGCCGCTGCTTCAAAACTCAGGTGCAAGTGGTGAAACAAGGGTTCAAAAAAATCAAAGAACTTGGAGTACATAGGCCAGGTACCATATTTTTCTTTCAACTCATCTCCGATAATCTGAGCTCCAAGAAGCTCAACGGCATCTCTTAGAAGGAATTTATCCTGCAGCGTTCCGCCAAAGGGTAATACATAGCTCATACCCTCATCCGGTGGTGCCAGTTCTCCGTTCATGGCCGGGATTACAGAGGAAAACCATCTCTCTTTGATCGATCCTCTTTCAGTACCCAGGGCATAGTAATCATGGGGGTGAAGGCGGAGCCTTTTACCGGCCTTGCTAAACCTCCTGGGAACAAATACAGGAACCAGGTTGAGGATCCCTTTTCCTTTTTCAAAAGTCTCTTTTATCTCTTGTGTCTTAGGCATGGCATCTATTTTTTATGGTTAATCATCAAGCTCTGCACTTACGGCCACTATTCCCATGGCGGGCAATGCTCCCAGTGATTCAATCATCAGGTGATCCAGTTCCATGGGAGAATTGAGATTGATTTCTATTATACTCATCACACATGATTCTGTGGCCAGGGGCAGGGAGGTGGACCACCATCTGGATTGTGGGAAATCCGGTGGCTTGCCTGCTTCCCAATCGCTGTCCCCTTTTGAAAGTAAGGGCAATAATTCATAAGGATTCGGGCGTTCTTCCCGGTAGCTGGCAAAGGAGGTTGGATTTCTGTTTGTTACCCAGTAATCCACATCACCCGGATAACTCAAATTCCTGGAGTACACTATCTTCTTATGGGAATACGCAGAAACCCTGGCAACATCAGAATATATATCATGATTGTCCACAAAGGGAAGAACCAGGAGGTATAGTTTTTTATATCTCCTTTTTTCCAGGTCTAGTTTGAAGGCAGTATTCCCCGATAAATGGGAGATTGGAACAAAGTGCCGGTCGGCCAGTTCGAATGTAAGTCCGGGAATTTGTGGCACAGATAGCTCTGTGACATTTTCAAGGGCTTCCATGGGTTTGGGCCAGCCATAGGCCGAAAAAGTAAAGAAAATATGGGGATAACCCGGCATGATCCTGAGCTCATTCCAGGTAGTATCGGGTATCAGCTTCTCAGGAGGTAGCGATATCGGGGTGAAGACCGGACTTGAGGGAGGTTCAGGTACCCGGAAAGAAAGGATTAGCGGCTCTTCACCTGGAATAACCAGAGTGGCCCTGTTTTCTCCTGCATTTACTGCAGTTCCCTGAGGAAGGACAATGTTGATCTTCTTCTCGGAGCGTGAAGGTATATCCAATGGAATAGGAATATACTTTTTTCCTACTATCAGATGTGCGCCGGTATTAAGGCCACTCTCCCTGTTATTTCTAATAAGTACCGGCAACCGGATAAGCTTATTTGCTATTTCTGCCGGACCATCCACGGCCGACTCAATACCTGGCAAAAGGGTCAGGTCGAGAGGAACAATGAAAGGAGTTCCTTCTCTTGTAATGCAATCCAGGAACAGCGTTCTCCGTGAAAAGTTAAGTTGTCCCAATTGCCTGTATTTTTTATAGGGATTCAGGAGATCGGACTGAATCTTACCTTCAAAGGAAGAGCGGTCTAGGATGCGAGTAGATTCCAGTACCCCATACGGGTCGGTAATTTTCCGGATACTGGCGCCACCCTCAAGCCTGATCTGCAGGCTTTCACCACAGGCAATGGATGAGGGTGCCATTAGATTGTATTCGACAGGATTATAGTCTATCAGGATATCTGTCTTTTCACTGGCCGGCGCTTCAAAGCTAAGAATCATATGTCCGACACCTGGAAGAATTCTATAATCTACTTTCTGATTGTTCACCCTTATTTTATTAATTCTGCCAAGCGGAAGCTTCCATTGAATTTTCAAGGGCAGGTTTTTAGAACTTTCCAGGATATAATTGATCTGCTTACCCTTCCTTGAGTACAGAACACGTGTCCCAGGCAGGTTCAGTTCAGCTTCTGGCCAGTGATCGGGGAAAGAAGGCGATACTTCAATATAGCCGCCGGGCACGTTCGGCTTCAATCCAAAGAGTGCTTCTATCACGGTCGATATGTAGAGTCCGGCCGGAGGTGTAAAATAGGCCGGGGTGGGTTCGGGTCCGGTTTCAGGCCAGGCCCCGGGTCTTCTGGGATCCTGGGCCCAGCGTGCCATGGCCATCAATGGTTTCCAGGTCATGTTATTCATTCCTGCTGCTGAGAATCCCATGGCGGCCCATGGCTGCTGGGCGGCCCCCCTCTGCATTCCCCAGGTGGACACAGACTCCGGCACATGCCATGTGAAGTTATTGGAGGCAAAAACAGCTCCCTGTTTGTCAGTAAGCCTGTCCATCAGGTGCCTGAGCCCTGAATATTGGTCATACATATTCCCCAATTGATAGATGGCAGGGTAAAGGTAGGTCTGGTACTGGCCCTCAGGCAGGATGAAACCGGTAGGGTCTTTGTAGTAGGCAAAGCGACCCAGGTCCTTGATCCATAATTTCTTATGCAAAGTATTTTTAACCTGGTCTGCTTTCTTATACCATAAATCTGCTGCCATCGTATCACCTGTAAAAGCAGAAAGTTCGGCCCGGGTCATAAGCATATTATGTAATTCCATGCTGGGAACAGAGCCTTCATAGGGGTTGGCCAGGAAGTCTTCCTGATTCCCTATCTGGAGTCCCCATGCAATAAGCAGATTTCCATCCGGATCATATTCATTCAGTGTTTGCTCAATAGTTCTATCCAGCATGGGGAGGACCTTTCTGGCAAATTCCATGTCACCGGTCTGTTTCAAATAATGACGGACCTGCCAGGCCCAAAAGGTGTTGGCTCCCCCCCAATCGCGTCGCTTCATATCTAGTTTCTGGTGATTGGGATTGAACATGGGAATGGCACCATTCTCAAATTGTTCCTGTCCGTGAATCAGGATACTGGATCTGGATCGGTCCTCCTGACCAATCCATTCAGCTGCAGGGCCTACCTGCATATACCACAAGGCAAGCCAGTGATGCAGGCATTCTCCCCACCCAAAGGGTTCAAGCCAGCTGTATTCCAGGTTATAAATGGCAGAGGCAAAGGCCTCGTTCATGATCCTTTCAGGGGTCCTTATGGATGATTTTAAGAGATCTGTATAATAAGACCTTACTTCCACTTCTTTTTTTAATCCATCCATTTTCATAAGCGCTCTCAAATGCTTAGCATCTTCCGAAAAGCCTGTTAAGATGTAGCCCGATCCGCCTGTGATTTTTACCACCGCAGAGGATCCTCCAGTGGTCTTTTTCTCCAGGCTTAAACTACCCGACGTACGGACTCCCATATGAAGATCCTCTTTTCCGGAAGTGAACTCCATTTGCGATTTACCATGGAGCTTTACTTCTCTGAGAAGCGCGACCGAATCTTTCTTCATGATGGATGTTTCAAAACCCCAGATCAGATTGATGGTTTCTCCTCCACCCAGGTAAACCAGTACATCCTGCTCCTCCTGTGTTTCAATTTCATATAGCACAGCTCCATGCCAGATATCCGCTCCTCTTCCGGTAAGTAAGGGTGTAATCCGGGTGAGCAGGCTGGCGCCCTGGTGAGTGATAGTGCACTTCACTCCACCGGGGAAATCTTCCACCTGCACTTTCTCAAAAGCCGAAGGTTTTACAATTTCTCCGTCGATTACCAGGCAGGGCATCAACTTGAGGAGAAAGTTGTAGTCCTGTACCCTGAATTCATGAACAGGGTAAGTCAGAACTGCTGAGCTTGGCATCCTGTTACCGCTACAAACCACCGAGTAGTGATGAGCGGCCATATGCTTGTTGGCGCTCTGATGCTCTCCTTCTCCGAACTGAGAACTAAGGGGTGTGAGTACCAGGTTTGAGGCAATAAGAATGCAAAAAAAACTAAGTTTGTGTATGTTCATCCTGTGTGTTTTACCAGTTTAAGACTTCTTCATCAACATCAGCCAGGGTAGGGAATATCCAATCGGCGTCCAATAATTCATGTTCCGGTGAATTCGTTGTAAGTGCCAGTACTCTGGCTCCTGCATCTATGCCAGCCAATACACCATTTAGAGCATCTTCTACTACCAGACACTCTTTTGGTCTGACACCCAATCGCCTGGCTGCAGTTAGAAAAATGTCCGGCGATGGTTTTTATCTTGATCGGATCTGCACTTGAAGCAAGGACAATCAGAAACTTTCTTTCCCTGCATTTTGCTAAAAATTCACTCACCCCGTCCAGAGGTATATGATGTTTCTCTGCAACACCCCCCAGGTATCTGTTTTCGCCCATGCCTGTAAACTCTGTAAAGTCCTCTTCGTCCACACGAAATCCCTTCTCTCTGAACATCTTAAACCCAGCATAACATATGTGTGCTTCAGAGTTAACAAGTACACCATCCATATTTAATATTACAGCTCTTAGCATAGAATCAAAGTTAAACCTCCTGGAGAAGCTGAGCCACACTTTATTTAATACATGCTAATACTATATTAACAATTATTATGTATATATCATAAAAAGTATTAGAGAAGAAACAGGATGGGATGAAGGGGTCAAATAGTGTAAACCCTTTCCCGATTCGTGTATTTTAAGTTTCTCAGAGCTTACTTACCTTTATTGGCAATCTTCTTAAACTGAACCAGCCATGAATCTAAGAGTTTTCTTTCTGTTGACGTTGCCTTTGGTGATGCTTTTATCTGCCTGTGATTCCAGAGAAAATGCAAATACTCCCAATGTTATCCTGCTTATATCGGACGATCAGAGCTGGACCGATTACAGTTTTATGGGGCACGAACATATTCAAACTCCCCGTATAGATCAGCTGGCCGCAGAGGGCTTGACCATTACCAATGGGTATACGACTGCACCTCTTTGCCGGCCCGCACTGTCTTCCATGATTACCGGGCTCTATCCTCATCAGCACAAGGTGATCGGGAATGATCCGGTTTTCGATTCCGGAGGAAAGAAACAGTATGGAGAAGATTGGCTGGCTCAGCGGGCCATAAATAACAAATCTGTAGTTGAAGGCATTGAGCAATTGTCCACACTGGCTGACTTATTGGGAGAGGCCGGTTATGTATCCCTGCAGACGGGGAAATGGTGGGAAGGCAACTACTCCAGGGGCGGATTCTCCCAGGGGATGACCCATGGTGATCCATCCAAAGGTGGAAGACACGGTGATGAAGGGCTGCAGATTGGCAGGAAAGGGTTGGATGTGGTCTACGATTTCATTGATGAGGCACAAGAAACTGAAACGCCATTCTTTGTCTGGTATGCTCCATTTATGCCCCATGCCCCTCATACTCCTCCGGACAGCCTCAGAGACAAGTACCTGCTCCTGGCACCCACGGAGGCCGTGGCCAACTACTGGGCTATGTGCGAGTGGTTTGATATCACAATAGGACAGTTGATGGATTACATCGAAGCGAAGGGGCTTTCTGAGAATACCCTCTTTGTCTATGTAACGGATAATGGCTGGATACAGGATCCGGACCGTCCCAACCGCTATGCCCCCAGGTCCAAAAGGGAGCCCTATGACATGGGCATCCGCACCCCCATTATATACAGGTGGGCCGGTACCATTGCACCTGAATTGGATGAAAATTCCCTGGCAAGCAGTATCGATATTGCCACCACGGTTCTGGCCGCAAGTAAGCTGGAACCGGCAGAGGGTATGCAGGGGATCAATATCCTGGATGCGGAAGAACGAAAGGAACGGGATGCCATTTATGCCGAAATCTATGCCCATGATTTCATCTCGGTCGATTCCAGCCTCTATCACCGCGTTATTATCAGTCGTCCCTGGAAACTGATCCTGACCGATCCCGCCTACGACCCGGATCGTGGTCCCGAACTATATAACCTGGATGCCGATCCATTTGAATGGGATAACCAGGCTGAGGCCCATCCGGAGATGGTGGCCAAGCTCAGGGAACAACTTGAAACATGGTGGAATAATTAGAAACCGCATATGAAAAAATCTTTGCTTTCAATCGCTGTCCTGCTGTTCAGTCGCTTTCTTCTTGCCCAGGAGCTTCCCAGGGCTGAATTTGAAAATACATTTTACATGCTTCCCCTTTTCGAACATATTCGGGTGGGAGGGATGCTCTCTTACGAGGAGAAGGAAGAGCAGATGTTAAAATTGAAAAATGATCTGGGTCCCGGAAACCTGTATCACCGGCTGGGATTTTCCTTTATTTACAGTCCGGGTGTGGATGTGGAGGTTCGCATGGTATGTGAACTTGCCCGGGAGCATGGACTGCATGCGGGGCTTATCTTTGCCTTACAGTCTCATACACGCTACGATTACAGGTATGTGGCTGATAAGGATCTTCGGCTTTACCAGTGGCGTCTGGATGGAGTTGATTGGAAAGGAGCATTTACCACCAGCGGAACCCTTGAGGTGCCGGAGGATCAGCGGGACTACAAGATTCCTACGCCCTCCAGGCTGGCTCAGCCCTTAAGGGAATACAATGCCGGGAAAGCCAGGGCATGGGCAGCGGCGGCCCTGAAACTCATGGAGGATTATCCCGGGGTGGTTGCCTGCATCAATGGACCCATTGAGGAGGAACTGGCCATCGGGGGACATGACAATGTTGCCAAGCTGGGCGATTACAGTCCCTATGCCATTACCGAATTCAGGGACTGGCTGCGCCATTCGGGCATCTATGATGCCACAGGGGGGAGTTATGCAGGTGAAGGGGCCTCCGGACTGCTCGTGGGCGATTTAATCGATTTCAATGGCACCCTTCGCAGTCAGTTCTACGACGATCCCACGCCTGAAAGGGCCAACGGGACCGGGGTGAGTTTCAATGAGTTTTTTGGAACGCAGTTTTCCACCTGGAGCCTCAGGTACTGGGATCTGGATATCTATCCGGAAGCCATTACAGATGAGGAATTTGATTGTACACCAGAGTCGGGACAGGGCTTTTGCCAGGGAGGATTTGATGCTCCGAGAGCGCTGAATTCAAGGGATGCTTTCTGGAGCGCCTGGTCCTATGACATCCCTGATCAATCGGGGACCTACCCGGCAGGAAATCCGGAAAACCCGGCCTTTGGATTTCGCCAGAACATGGTAAGGAATTTTGTCAGGGACCTGTTTGATGTGATGGCTGATGAGGGCATTCCCAGGAAGATCATGTATGCCCACCAGATTCCAGGAGAGGCCCTTGGAAACTTTACCGGGGCAAGCGGACGTAACCGCAGCTCGGCATCTACCGTGTGGACCGGCTACATGGAGGAATCATCCACAGTGGGCATCACCCGTTTCGGGGATATTGATCCGGACCTGATGCTGCTGTATGCGGGTGACTGGGGGATCTTTGAATGGCACACCCTGCTCAATCCGCACCTGAGTGTACAGAGTCTTTATGCCACAAGTATTTCACATCTCCAAAAGTTTTACCAGAACAGCTGTCACATGCTTTTCCCGGGCTGGTGGAAGCCCGATCCTCCGGCTGCGGATGAGACCTTTCCCCTGAATGATTCTGATTTTGGACGTGCTATTCATGATTTCATGGAAGGCACCACCGAGGTGCCCTATCATATGCAGGGAACGGATCCCGATTATACCCCTCCACAGATACAGGGTGTTGAAGCGGAGATCCTGGGAGATACCTCCCTGGTGATTCAATGGGATCCACACATCTGGCCAGACCTGGTCCCTGTCTGGCACGAATGGGACAGCCTGGATCATTTCCAGGTCCAGGCGAGCAGGGACGGGGAGGTTTGGTCCTTCAGCGACACCACTTCGGGTTATGTCCTGGAAGCTGATCTTGTAGATACCTTCTACCAGGTTCGTGTCAGGGCCTGCTCTGCACAGGGAATGTATGGGACCTGGAGCGATATGGTTCTTTCCTATAAAGATACCACAAGTCTTAGCCTGCTTCTGGATGCAGAATATGAATACCTGTATGCCGATCCGGAAATGACCAACCGGATCAGGGTGCAGCTGAGCGATCCCACGCACCTGATCGATCCCGATTCGGTCCGTATTCGCATTACCGGAGAGGGAAGTAACCAGAATACAACTCCCCTCGATGCGGACAGCATTGAGATGTTCTGGCCCATGAACGCCGCAAGTGAAGTTGGTGGAACCCATGGCATTGAAGATTTGGAGATATCGGGAGGGATCCTGTCTGCAAGCGTATCCACAGAGGAACCTGTGGATCCCTACTTCTTCCTGACGGGGAGCAGTCTGGATGGAAGTGCATTGCCGCATATTGCCTTTCGCCTGTATTCCAGCACACCGACGAGCGGACAGTTTTACTGGTTTACGGATGATGGGCACCATTCTACGGTTTACGAGATGAAGAAGGGCTGGCAGTCAGCTCAAAGAAAATTTCAGGGGACCTGGAAGGAGATATTAGTATCGATGAAAAGGGTATCTCCATGCTGACCAGTCCCACAGCAAATCCGGGAAGCTATACGGTTACTGTTTCAGTGGGATCCTTGTTGGATTCCATTACCATATATACCGATACGGTGAATCAGATTCCCCAGGTAAGCCTTCGCCTTCCTGAAACGGATACCCTTCTGGAACTGGGTTATTCCATGGATATGGAGGCGGAAGCTTCAGATCAGGATGGAACGCTGGAGATGCTTGGCCTGATAATCAATGATTCCCTGGTTCTTTCCACCTTTGGGGATCCCTGTATGCTTGAGTGGGAACCGGAAATCGCAGGTATCTACACCCTATGCGCAGAGGCCGTGGACAATGCCGGTGATACCGTCCGGTCCGATTCCATTGAGGTGGAGGTGTTTATGCAAGAGGCTTATGGCGGGGTGCCCCATGCCGTTCCCGGAATTGTAGAGGCAGAGGATTACGACTTGGGAGGATCGCAGGTTGCTTACCTGGACAGCGATCCGGAGAACCAGGGAGGCATTTATCGTCAGGACGAAGTGGATATAGCTGCCATTCCAGGGGAAACAGGTGCTTATTATGTGGGTTGGACCGAAAGCGGGGAGTGGCTGGAGTATCTCCTTGATGTTCCGGACGGGAAGAAGTATGAGATCCTGCTTCAGGCCGCCAGTGCCAGTGGAACAGGTGAGTTCCACCTGGAACTGGATGACCGGATTATCACCAATCACAACTTCGTTGAAGCAGGCGGTGATGCACAGGACTATGATACAGTACATATAGAGGATCTGTATATCCCGGGGGGACTACATAAGCTCAGGCTCCATATTGACCAGGGAGGATTCAATCTGGATAAATTTGAAATACGGGCCTATGAGGTTCATATCCTGGGACTTCCTGAAAAAATGTCGGAAATGCTGCTCTATCCCAACCCGGCCAGGTCTGAGCTTCGGGTATTACTTCCCGATGGAAAAGAAAGGGTGGCAGAGATCTGGACCGTGAACGGACACCTGGTTAAAAAAGTGCAGTTGGGACCGGGTACAGAGCAGGTACTTCAGATTGATGATCTTCCACGGGGAATCTATATCTTGAACATGGTTTCTGACGAGAAAATTATTCGAGGTAAATTTGTTAAACATTAGTCTAAATACAAAGATCAGAAAATATGAAAGTTGCAGTTGGAAATGATCATGCCGGTTATGAAATTAAACTGGTGGTGTTAGAGTGGCTCAAAGAGCAGGGATATGAAATAAAGAATTTTGGGACCGATTCGCCCGATTCGGTCGATTATCCCGATTTTGTTCATCCCGTTGCAGATGCCGTGGAAGATGGAGAATTTGATCTGGGCGTGCTTGTTTGTGGAAGTGGGCAGGGGGTTTCATTTACAGCCAATAAGCACCAGGGAATCCGGGCAGCACTCTGTTGGATACCTGAGATTGCTGAACTGGCCCGTTTGCACAACAATGCCAATATCCTTTGTATGCCGGGCCGGTTTATTGACAGAGAAATGGCCATTGCTATCATGGAGAAGTTCTTCTCCACCTCCTTTGAAGGAGGAAGGCACCAGAACAGGATTGATAAAGTTCCTGTAAAATATCCAAAACCATGAAGAAATCTCAAAATTACCTGGCCTTGTTCTCCCTTATTTTGGTCATGCTAAGTTCATGCAAGACAGAGAATAAACCCAATGTGGTCTTTATCCTGACCGATCAGTGGAGGGCCTAAGCACTGGGCTATATGGGCGTTCCCAATGTGAGAACACCCAGGCTGGATGAGCTGGCAAACCAGTCGGTTAACTTTGTAAATGCAGTTAGTGTGTGTCCGGTTTGTACACCTTTCAGGGCATCTTTGCTAACAGGAAAGTTTCCTACCTCTACCGGGATGACCTTTAATGATATCTATCTTCCATCCGAGGAACATTGCATGGCTGAGATTTTTCAGGAAGCCGGTTACCGGACCGCTTACCTGGGCAAATGGCATCTGGATGGTCATGGCCGCATGAACAATGTGGAGCCGGAACGTAGGCAGGGATTTGATTACTGGAAGGGTGCTGAGTGTTCGCATGATTACAATCATATGCATTACTATGAGAACGATCTTCCCGAAATGAAACACTGGGAGGGCTATTCTCCCTATGCCATTGTAAAGGATGCAGGTGCCTATCTGCAAAATCATACTGGTGAAAAGGAGCCTTTCCTGTTGTTTGTATCCCTGGCCACTCCGCATTTCCCGCATCAGTCGGCCCCTGAAGAGTACAAAGCTCTTTATCCTCAGTCAGGAATCAAGCTATCGCCAAATGTTCCTGAAGAGCTGTATGAAAAGGTACTGCCCGAAATACAGAGCTATTATGCCCATTGCACCGCTACCGACCGGGCCATTGGCGAACTGGTGGATCAGATGCATGAGCAGGGTTTGCTGGAGAATACAATCCTGGTATTTACTTCCGATCATGGCGAGATGATGGGGAGCCATGGCAGGTTGCCTTTCAGAAAGCAGTTGGTCTGGAATGAGTCAATACACATTCCCTTTTTGATCAGCTATCCCGGGATTGGGGAAAACAAGGGGGCAAAGGTGAAGGCCCCTCTGACCACACCGGATATCCTGCCGACCTTGCTTGGACTCTGTGGCATTGATATCCCGGCAAGTCTTGAGGGAGACAATCTGTCGGATCTGGTCCGTATCCCAGATCCTGAAGCAGACCGGGCAGCCCTGATAATGAATGTCACTCCCTTCGATGTTAACTGGGATGATGCGCCCTATAAAGGCATCCGTACCTCCAGGTATACTTATGCAGTTTCGCCGGACGGTCAGCAGATTTTATTTGATGACCAGGAAGATATCTACCAGTTAAACAACCTGGCAGGGAACCCTGAATTCAGCGATTTGCAGGAAAATCTTCACATGCAGCTGATGGCAAGGCTCAGGAGAATCGGTGAAGAGGAAATGCTTCCACGGGATCATTACATCCGGAAATGGGGCTTTGAAATCGAGCGAAACAATATCAACTACTGGAGTTTCAATGAGGGAGATGGCAAGGTTCAAAGTCCCTCAATAACTAAGAACTTATAAAATATGATTCGAAATCTGAGTATTGCTTTAATCATGGCCATGTCACCGGTCATGATACAGGCCCAGGTACCGCCCGGTGGATATGGACGAGTGTGTGGTTTGGTTCAGGGCCGCTACGATACCTATACAGGATGCTGGTTAAATGACAAAGTTTTTTTTTAATACCAGTATACGGCATTGGTGCAGATTTCAAGCCTGGTTTCCCAGTCGTTCACGGCGGTCTCCCAGCTAACACCCAGGCGTTCAACTTCCGCTTTGATTCTCGCGTATTCCGCCGGTTTTGCTTCCCTGAATTGAACCCAGTCCACTTCCGGGGCACCGAACTGGGCGCGTGATCCCAAAAAGTCGAAACGAAATGTGGATGGATTCTCTTCTCTCCAAAGGTCGAATGTGGTTCGTGCCTGTTCTACTTCCTCCATATATGCAGGATCCTGAATCAGGTTGTTGGCTTCCATGGGGTCCTGGCGCAGATCGTAAAACTCTTCTATGGTCTTGTCCGGATCGGCTTCCACCTCAATCCAGCGTATGTACTTCAAGTCTTTAAAACGGACCCCCACATTTCGTGCAATATAAGAGGGGACCATACAGGGGGAGCAGTAGTGTTCAAAGAAAAAATGCTCTCTCCAGTCTTTACTCTTCCCATTGATCAGATCTTTCATGCTCATGCCGTCCATGACTTCGGGAACCTTAATTCCAGCCAGATCAAGCAGGGTAGGAGCTATATCGATATTCAGGACCAACTCATCCATCACGGTGCGTTTCTGAGCTTTTTCCCGGGGATCGTAAATAATAAATGGAATCCTCAGACTTTCATCATAGGGCCGCCACTTCCCGATAAAATGCCTTTCCCCGTGCTGGGTCCCATGATCGGAAAGAAAGATGATTACGGTGTTATCGGCAAGCCCTTTTTCTTTTAGCATTTCCTGAAGCTGACCCACCGAACGATCCACACTGACAATTTTCTCATAGTACTGCCTCATGTGATTATTGAATCCGGCTTCAGTGCCAAAACCTTTGCCCGGCTTATAGTTGCCCAGGTCCGTGCGAACAAATTCAGGCACCTTCTCAGCGGCTTCATCCGTATCCATGGGACTGCGGGTAAAGGAATAAGCATCCAGGAGGTGATCGTCTTCAGGCGCTGGTCTGGAAGAGGGGTGGGGTTCTTTGTAATTAAGCTGCAGGCAGAACGGTTTGCCTTCAGGTACCTGGTCCAGAAATTCTTCTGCTTTTACGGTAAGCCACTCGGCATCGTGCATGGTCCTTCCCTTATATTCCCGGAAGGCAGGGCCCTGGTAGGCGGTTCCTTCATAAACATCAAAGGATTGTTCCTGTTCTTCGGTGATTCCGACGCCGTATTTCCCGAGCTGACCGGTAAAGTATCCTGCTTCCTGTAAATACCGGGGATAGATGTGCTCAAATACCCCGCGTTCCATGGGAGTGACAAACTGGTGCACCCTGGAATTTGTGATATAACGGCCTGTGAGTACGGAGGCCCTGGAACATACACAGATGGGGGTGGTGACAAATCCCTTGCTGAATTTAATCCCTTCCTCCGCCAGCCGGTCCAGGTTTGGTGTCTGAATGGGACAATCATCATTGTAGCAGCCGAGCGTATTTAATCGCTGATCATCCGTGAAGACGATCAGGAAATTCGGTTGTTGAACCGTCTTGTTGCAGCCAGAACTGAGAATCAGGGCAAGCAGGGCAAATAGGACCATATTCTTCATGGGGAGATATTTTATGATTGGTAAATTACCTAAATATCCATGGCTATTCAATGCACTGAACGGTTTATAATTTACACTATTTGGGACAAGTATCCAGGCTCAGAGAGGTGGGTCAAAAAGTGTAAGTCTTCTCCCACAAAGTCTATTGATCCTTTTTCATCAAGTATGTAAATTTGGAAAGCTGTAATTCAAGTATTCTCATAAAACCTCTTGATAATGAAAGGTAAGAATCATTTGCTAGTACTGCCTGTTGTGGCTTCACTGATTTTGACTGCAGCCTGCACAACAGAAGAGATAAGTAAAAGACCCAATGTTCTGCTTATCGCCGTAGACGACCTGAACGACTGGGTTGGTTGCCTGGGAGGACACCCCCAGGCTCAAACCCCCAATATCGACCGCCTGGCTGCCAGAGGTATGCTTTTTACCAATGCCCAGTGTCAGTCGCCTGTGTGTAATCCCTCCAGGGCCAGCATGATGACCTCCCTCTATCCAAGCACTACCGGGATCTATTTCCTGGAGCCGGATATCAAAGATTCTCCGGTGGCTAAAAGAAATACCCTGATGCCCCAGCGCTACCTGGATGAGGGTTACCATGTGACCGGGGCCGGAAAACTCTTTCATAATGCCGCGGGAATCAATGAGCGCTATGTACCCAACTACGGGGGACAATTCGGGAGCTTCGGTCCCATGCCCGAAGAGAAGATCAGTCCCTACCCGGGTCATCCCCTCTGGGACTGGGGAGTATATCCGGAAAGGGATGAGCTGATGCCTGATTACAAAGTTGCCCAGTGGGGCATGGACCGCCTGGCTGAGCATCATGACAGTGCCCTCTGGCTGGGGGTGGGATTCTACCGTCCGCATGTACCCCAGTTTGCCCCACAGAAGTGGTTTGATCTCTATCCCATGGAAACCCTCCAGCTTCCTGCCACAATCGAAGATGACCTGGAGGATATCTCCGACTATGGCATCAATATTACCCGTTTGAAGCATGTGCATCCGCCCTGGGAATGGGTCATCGAGAATGATCAATGGAAACCCCTGGTGCAGTCCTACCTGGCCTGTGTGAGCTTCGTGGATGAGCAGGTGGGTAAGGTATTCACTTCCCTTGAAAACAGTGAATACGCAGAAAACACCTACGTGGTCTTTTACAGCGACCATGGCTTTCACCAGGGCGAGAAGGAACGCTTTGCCAAAAGGAGCCTCTGGGAAGACGGGGCCCACATTCCAATGATCATCATTGGTCCGGGGATTCCTGCCGGGGTGCGGTGCAACAAGCCCGTACAGCTTATGGATATTTATCCCACCCTGCTGGAATTGACCGGCTTGGAAGCAGACTCTCTGCACGAGGGTCACTCCATGGTACCCCTGCTGAAGGATCCGGAAGCTTCCTGGCCCTACTATGCACGAACCAGCTTTGGTCCGGGCAACTATGCCATTGTATCGGATGGCTATCGCTTCATCCAGTACAACGACGGATCAGAGGAGTTTTATAATCATTCCAAAGATCCCCATGAATGGTATAATGTGGTGGACGATCCGGCCCATGCAGAACTGATTAAGGCTCACCGCTCTCAGATCCCCACCGACAGGCACCCCATTCTGGGTGAACGCTCCACGGGTCATGAGTCCTTTGCCGCATCTGAAGCTGAAAGGGAATAAATAATCGTAAATGAATAGCTTTCCCAAAATTCTAATTGTCATTCTCTTGCTTCTTAGTGCTTGTGTCCGGGATATGGAATTATTGACTGTTGAGAACGCATTTGTGAATCCACCTGAGACCGCAAAACCCTGGACCTGGTGGCACTGGATTGACGGGAATATAACCAGGGAAGGTATTACCCATGACCTGGAAGCCATGTCGCGTGCCGGACTGGGAGGCGCGCTTATTTTTAATGTGAAGCTGGGTTTGCCGGATGGTCCGGTACGTTTTATGACGGATGAATGGCTGGAGATGCTTGACCATGCAGCTGCAGAATGTGACCGGCTCGGAATGAAGCTGGGTATTCATAATTGTGATGGGTGGAGTCAGGCAGGAGGACCCTGGATCACTCCGGAACTGTCCATGAAAAAGCTGAGCTGGAGTAAGACTGAAGTGCAGGGACCAGTCCGTTTTAATAACATACTGCCCCGGCCTCCTGTACCCGAGACGCCCCTTGTGGAGGATTTTTACAGGGATATTGCTATGATCGCATACCCTGCACCGGAAGGAAGACGCATCAATGGCCCGGCCTCCGGGATTCAGCTTAGTGGCAGTCTTTCTGAGGATGAATTGAAACAACTTGTTGATGATGATCCATATACTCGTACCGACTTTCCGTTGAGATCGCATGATCAGCTTCAGTCGCACCATATCCTTATGCGTTTTCCCCATCCTGTCTCGGCCCGGAGTCTTGTTCTTCATGGAATCGAGGGCTATACCCTTCCCCAGGTCATACCGGGAACCCTGGAGGTTTCGGACAATGGTTCCGACTTCAGGGAAGTGGCGACTTTTGAGCTTAACTGGGGACTTCATGATTCTCCCATGCAAACCATATCCATAGCTTTCCCCGAGACCAGGGCCAGTATCTTTCGCATTCGTTTCCGGGCCGAACATGCTTTTACCCCGGCCATCAGCCTGTCCGAAATTGAGCTGAGTACCCGGCAGGTGGTTCATTACTGGGAGGCCAAGGCAGGCTGGGCACGTCAGCGGGAACACGGGGGGGAGGCTCCCTTCCTGAGCCGGGATCCCGGTCCTGAGGTCGGGCAGATGACGATTCCGGCGGGATCTGTGGTTCCTTATGACCAGGTTTATACCTTCACAGGAAAGCTCAGCGAAGATGGCCGTTTTGAATGGGAGGTGCCCGAGGGGGACTGGATCATCCTGCGAATGGGGTATACCAGCACGGGTCGTACCAATTCTCCGGCAACGGATGAAGGACGCGGACTTGAGGCTGATAAGATGAACAGGGATGCCGTGCGCTTTCATATGGACCAGTTCATCGGCAAAATGAAAGACCGTTATGGAGCAAAGAACCTGGAGTCCTTTTCGGTTTTTGAAACAGATAGCTGGGAGTCCGGGGTACAAAACTGGACGAAAGGATTTGAAAAGAGGTTCTCGGAAGTCCACGGGCAGGACCTGGTCCATTGGCTTCCATTGATCACTGAAGGGATTCTGGTGGAAGGATATGAAGAGAGCGATCGCTTGTTGTGGGACTGGAGGCGCTTCCTGGCCGATGAGATTGCAGAAAGCTATTTCCAGGTTACAGCTGATTTTGCAGAAGAGCACGGGCTGACCTATGTGGCGGAAGCCTCCGGAAGGCAGATGTTTATGTATGATCCTATATCTTATCAGCGAATTTCGCCTGTACCCATGGGTGAATTCTGGGTAAGCAAGGACCGCGGACAGGGGGTCCGGGTGGACAACAAGGTGGCGGCCTCAGCAGCCCATCTCACCGGCAGGAAATTGGTGGCCTCAGAATCCTATACGAGTCCCCCTGAAAGTTCCCGGTGGACCCAGCATCCATTTACCCTCAAGGCCCTGGGTGATAAGGCATTTTGTGAAGGGGTCAATAAATTTGTCTTTCATACCTATGCCCACCAGCCCTATCCGGAGCTTAAGCCCGGCTTTACCATGGGGCGCTGGGGAATGCAGAACCACAGTGGCAATACCTGGTGGAACGGTCCTGTGGAAGGCTGGTTCGGGTACATTGCACGTTGCCAGTACCTGTTGCAGGAGGGACGTTTTCATGCCGATATCCTGGCCTACCTCGGTGAAGAGGTTCCGTCAAGGGTGGGCAGGCGAGAAGAATTCAATCCTGCCATCCCACAGGGATATGATTTTGATGCTTGCGATTTTCAAACCCTGCTGGAAGCGAGAGTGGACAGAGGAGAACTTGTGCTTCCCTCCGGGATGCGTTACAGGGTTCTGCTACTCCCGGATAAACACAGGATGCGTCGGGCCGTAGTTGAACGGATTGTTGAACTCAGCAGGAAGGGTGCTTTAATTCTGAGTCCGGTAAAGCCCGATGGTTCTCCTTCTTACAGTGAACTGGGTGAAACGGACCGACAGATACAAAAACTTGTGTCGGAGTACTGGCTGAGCTCAATTCCGGAATCGGGAGACCTGGAAGGAAAGGTACTGTCCGCAGGGGATGACCTGGGAGCTCTGTTGCCGGAACTGGGCATTCTTCCGGATTTTTCATATGAGACGGCTGATCCTGCTGATGTTCCTTACATCCACCGGATTATTGGCGGGAGCGACTTCTATTTTCTTTCCAATCAACAGGATCATGCACTTTCCATAGAGGCCCTTTTCCGCCAATCAGGGAAACGCTTTATATCTCTTTGGGACCCGGCCACCGGGAAAAAGTACCGACCGCTGGAGGTACTTACCAGGGGAGAGGACCAGACAGCGCTTAGGATGGAGCTTGATCCCTATGGATCTGTATTTGTGGTATTCAGTGATCGGGAGGTGGAAGTGGAACCATCCCTGGTAGAACAAAATCAAAAGACCTTGGAAGGATTCTGGGAAGTGCATTTCCCGGCAGGTTCGGGCGCCCCATCAGAACCCCTGCTCCTGGAGGAGCTGATGGACCTGAGCACACATGAAGATTTCGGTGTCAGGCATTTTTCAGGCACGGCCAGCTACCGGACAGCCCTCCATATGGAGGAAGGTGATCTGGAGGAGGGCCGGCACTATATGCTGGATCTTGGAGAGGTGAAGGAAATGGCTGAGGTCCGTATAAATAATCAGCGGGCAGAAATGCTCTGGAAACCACCCTTCAGGGCAGATATTTCCTCCCTGTTGAAGCCTGGTTATAACCTGCTTGAAGTGCGGGTGACCAACCTCTGGGTCAATCGCCTGATCGGGGATGAGTATTTCCCGGATGAGACAGTATGGAAAAATGCCTATGGGGCCATGATTGTTGGGGAATGGCCGGACTGGTTGATAAAGGGGGAGCCCAGGCCCGAATCGGACCGGATTAGCTGGTCCACCCGGGGGAAGGACTGGTCGAAGGACGATCCCTTACTGCCCTCCGGACTGCTGGGACCGGTGCGCTTAATTGCTAGCCTTGAAGAAAATGCAAACTAAGTCAGACAACTATTGTAAACCATCGTACGAATAGGAGAATATTGCCATTTAGAACAAAACTGAAACTGTGAGAAAGATTACACTAATCCTGTTAATTCTGACTGTAGCGATCAGCACGAACGCTCAACAGTTGAGAAAGGACGTTAAGGAAAACAAGAAACTGATTGAGATGCGCAGTGACCTGGATTATGCCGATGCCCTTATGAAGAAAGGTGTTTTCAGGGATAATGATACCGGTCGGGATTATTTCACCGGCTATGCCTACAAAACCCTTTACGATTGGGACCAGTACTTTGAGGCCATTGTTCAGATCTACATGGGCTGGACAGCCGATTACATAAAGAACGGGGTGACCATCTTCCTGGATCACCAGGAGGTATCGGGGATGATTGCCCGTTCGGTTCCCAGCAACCAATTTCACGGGGCCGAACATGTGAAGCCCTTCCTGGCCCAGATCACCATGCTGGTTTTTGATAACTATGACGATACGGATTGGTTTACCAGGGATTATTTCAAAAAGATGAAAGCCTGCCTGGACTTCTGGCTCCATGAAATGGATAGTAATAACAATGGCTTGAGTGAGTGGATGAGTGCTCCCCATACCGGCATGGACAACCAGCATGAGCGTGCCGGCTGGTGGCTCGACCGCGTGAGTGAAGGAGTGGACCTGAACAGCTACCTGGTAAGAGAGACACAGGCCTTTGCCAGGATTGCAGAGCTGATATTCAATCAGCTGCTGAATCCGGAGGAGTTCTGGTCAAATTACCCCGTTCCTGCCCTGGCCATTTCTGAGCCAGGGTATTCGGATAAGCAGTTGATGAGTGACCTGGGCTGCAGCTGGAGGGCCAATACCTGGATCCCTTCTGGGGATGGAGCTTGCTGGGACACTTCTTCATATTTGAAGAAGGATTTGAACAGGATATCACAAAGATTTCAGAATAACTTTTATTTATAAACATAATTTTAAAAAAATGCGTCCAACCTTCCTTATTATTTCCATGCTGACCTTTTCTGTTGTTGTACTTGGACAACAGGATAAGCTTATGCTTACTTCTCCCGGAGCCGTTACAATTGATGGCTTTGTGGGTGCTAAAATGGATTCCTGCATCAAGAATGGCGTGATGGCGGTGGATTATTCTCTCTACTCAACTCCATTTCGGGAGCATGCAGATGATGCGGGTCCGAGGTTCCAGGGTGAGTTCTGGGGCAAGTGGTATACTTCGGCCATGCTGGCCTATGGATATCAGCCCAGTGATGCTTTCAGGGAAATAATCGAAGCCTCTTTAAAGGAAATCCTGGAAACACAGGAAAAAGATGGCCGGATCTCTTCCTATTCCCGAGAGAATACCTTTGATATGTGGGATATCTGGGGGAGGAAGTATGTTTTACTGGGTTTGATGTCCAATTACGAGCAGACCGGTAATAAGAATGTGCTTAAGGCTGCCTGCAGGCTCACAGATGAGTTAATTTCCATTGCCGGGCCCGGTAAGACCAAACTTACTGAAACAGGTTTACAGGTCCTGGGTTCCATGTCTTCCACCACCATTCTGGAACCGGTGGTCCTGGTCTACAAAAACTCCGGCGAACAAAAATATCTGGATTTTGCAGAGTTCATGGTGTCGCAGTGGAGCGAGCCCAATGCCTATACGGATCGTGGGATGAAACTGATCGAAGATGCCCTGGCCGGGGTGCCTCCTGTGCAGATTTCTTCACCCAAGGCCTACGAAATGATGTCCTGCTATGAAGGCCTTTGTGAATTATACAGGGTTACGGGGAAGGAAGAATACCTGGAAGCCGTTGTCAGCTTTGCCAACAGCGTACTGGAAAGAGAAATTATGATCGTTGGTTCCGGATCCAGTGCCGAACTCTGGTTTGATGGAGCTTACAGGCAGACGGAACTTCTGGAACAGCCCATGGAGACCTGTGTGACAGTTACCTGGATAAAGCTATGCTACCAGCTCTTGCGTCTGACCGGCGATCCCAAATGGGCCGACCAGATGGAAGTGACACTTTACAACTCCCTGTTGGGGGCTATGAATGAATCGGGCGACTGGTGGGCGTATTTTTCACCTCTCTCGGGGGAGCGTATGCCAAGTCCCATGCAGGTGCCCCAGTGTCACTCCAGTTGCTGTGTGGTGAACGGGCCGAGGGGTTTGCTAAGCGTTCCCCTCTGGTCCGTTATGCATAATGAGCACGGTCCCGTGGTGAATCTTTATAACCAGGGGGTGTGGTCCCTGGAGCTTCAGGATGGATCGGAGGTGAGCCTTGTTGAGGAGACCACTTACCCGGAAGATGGATCGGTGCTTATCCGGGTACAGCAGGAAAAGGATGCGGAATACACCATTGCCCTGAGGATTCCTTCCTGGAGCAAACAGACTGAACTCAGTGTAAATGGAGAAGCGCTGGAAGTGGTTCCGGGTGAATATGCTTCCATCCATCGTCTGTGGAAGGATGGAGATGAGATTAGGCTCTCAATGGATATGCGGGGCCGGGTGATGCAGTCGCCCGGAAATATGAACGACCTGGCAGTCATGCGTGGCCCCGTCGTGCTGGCCCTGGATAACAGACTGGTAAAGCCGGCCCCTTATAACCTGTGGCTACTTCCCGAAGGAGCAGAATGGCAACATCAGGATGAGCTGGGTGGACTGAATTACATATTGCCGGATACAATCAATGCTTCCGGAGTCCCACGCTATATTGAATTGAAACCCCTTAAGGATAAACCTGAAGATGTGTGGATGGCTTTTGAAGTACCTTTCCTGTATCGCTATACCCATTTCTTTGGCCATGAAATCAGGCCCCTGGTCATGTGTGATTATGCTTCGGCAGGGAACAGATACAGCGAAGATAATCTATTCAGGGTCTGGTTGTCACAACCTCTGTTTATGAACCAGGTATTTCCGGAGGGAACCTGGAGGATTCTTTATCCGGGAGAAAAACGCCCCAGCTTTCCCAATTCGGATAAAGAAAGCATAAAGGGCAATTCCTGGGAGGATAATAACGACTAAAGATCTTAATATGAGAAATATTCATCTACTGCTGACCATTACAATAAGTGTTCTGTTAGTTGCCTGTACTTCAAAAGAAGAGCAGGCCGAGCGTCCAAACATACTCTTCTGTATCGCCGATGACCAGTCCTATCCCCATGCGGGTGCTTATGGTTGCGACTGGGTGAAAACCCCTTCATTTGACCGGATTGCAGAGCAGGGAATGCTCTTTACCAGGGCCTATACCCCGGTAGCAAAATGCTGCCCATCAAGGTCCTGCATTGTGACTGGCCGGAATAACTGGCAGCTTGAGGCAGCTGCCAATCACGTCTGTTTTTTTCCGGCCAAATTCAAGACCTATGCGGAGGTTCTGGAGGAGCATGGTTACTTTACGGGACATACAGTAAAAGGCTGGGCTCCGGGAATCGCGTTAACAGAAATGGGTGAGAAGCGTAATATGGTAGGTCCGGCGTTTAATGAGATGAAGACTGATCCGCCTACAGAATTTATCAGTGGAGTGGATTATGCCGCTAATTTCGAAGCCTTTCTGGATGCCAGGCCGGAAGGTAAACCTTTTTGTTTCTGGGCAGGGAGTATAGAGCCCCACCGGGGCTATGAATACCGGTCGGGAGTGACCAAGGGAGGAAAACACTTATCAGATATTGATGAAGTACCTGCCTACTGGCCCGATGTGGATACGGTTCGCAATGACATGCTCGATTATGCCTTTGAAGTGGAGTATTGGGACAGCCATGTGGGACGTATGGTCAAGGCCCTGGAAGAGCGTGGCTTGCTTGAAAACACCATTGTGATTGCCACGTCAGATCATGGCATGCCCTTCCCCCGGGTAAAGGGCATGCCCAACCAGATTGCAAACCGGGTTCCATTGGCCATTATGTGGCCCGGGCAAATCGAAGGCGGGGTGTTGATGGAGGATTTTGTGAGTTTTGCAGATTTTGCTCCGACTTTTCTCGATGTGGCCGGAGTTGGCTTTGAAGAGAGTGGAATGCACGAGATGGAGGGTAGCAGTCTTGTACCCTTGCTTACAGGGAAGCCGGGAGCAAAAGGGAGAGAGATTATGATATTCGGAAAGGAACGAACAGATGTTGGCCGTCCCGATGATGTGGGCTATCCTTCCCGGGGCATATTCGATGGTAAGTTTGTTTACATCTATAATTTTCATCCGGAGCGCTGGTGGGCAGGCAATCCCGAAACCGGTTATCTGGATACCGATGCTTCCCCCACCAAATCATATATTCTGAATGATCGCCGGAGTAAGGGATCAAGCTGGTACTGGGATCAGAGTTTCGGTAAGCATCCTGCTGAGGAATTGTACAGCATTCAGGAGGATCCATATCAGTTGAAGAATCTGGCCAAAGACGCCGCCTATGCTGAAACCAAACAGAGCCTTCATACCAGGCTTTTTGATGAGTTAAAGGCCGAGGGCGATCCCCGGATGTTTGGAAAAGGAGATCAATTTGATAAATATCCCTATTCCTCCGAGACTAACAGGGATTTCTACAATCGCTTTATGGCGGGTGAGAAGATTCATGCCGGGTGGGTCAACCTTAGTGATATTGAAACTGAAAAACTGGACTGATAAATACAAAGAAGAGATTGCGGGGAGTCCAGGTTCATGTGGGGCTGCTCATGACTGTAGAGTATAAGAATATCATGTTAAATAAACGTTAAACCGTATAAGCTATGCAAATTTACCGGAGAAATCTTTTTCTGATTTTTATGAGTGTGTTTATGATCCAGTGCCATCAGAATCCGGAAGAACAATGGGTAGAGGACTTCAAATACCAGCCTGTATCGAGCAGGCCTGCAATGGAGGTAAATTATACGGATGCCTCCCGGACCACATTCCAGATTCTGGCCGAAGAATATCACTTGACCGGACAACTCGAACAGCCTCATGCATTGATCGATGAGAATCAGAAGGAGTGGCTATGGATGGAGATTGAAGATGGGGACGGGAATATTTATTCGACCAGGAACTCAGCTGAACCTTCACGAATCAACCTGTATCGCAGGGGACCTTACTTCTGTGAGGTGCACTGGTTTGATATGTAGCCCACCACCGAGGATGGGGAAGTGGCTCCCCTGAAGGGTGACCTGACACTCTACTGCTATCCGGAAAAGATGCTGGCGGAAATTGCCTGGCATGCAGTTGGGAATTTTGATGCCGCAAAGCTAAGGGTGAAATGGATCGCACCCGAGGAATTTGTCTGTACATCCTTTGATGACGGGTGCAAACAGGTCTCTAAGAATTTCGGAGGGGAGAAGGAAGAGAAGTTCTACAATCCCCGCGATACTGCATTTAGTGAAACGTTCTTCCCATTATACCTGGAGCCTAATGAAAGCATGACCCTCACCTCACTGCATCTTTACCAGAACTGGGGAATGCACATGACCAAGCACTGGTCATCCCTGGGAGCCTGGATGGACTACTTCCATTCTTCGACCGGTGTGACCGAGACCACCTGTTATGTTCCTTTTAAGTTCGCCGGCATCGGTGGAGTGGCCATAGCCGACTTCCGGGCTATGAGCCAGGAGGCATTCTGGAAGGGGTAACCCTAGCATGATAACCTGGCCGGTCATAGTTTCCTGAGTTTTTATGACGGGGAACAGTGGCAGCATTCCAAGTATGAGAGCACCATTTACCGAAGCACCGGTCCCAACTGGTACGATATCCAGATGAATAGCACTGTTTTACCAAAGTGGCGGCAAGTGGCCTGGAAGAACAGGAGATCGATTTCTCACAAACCTTCCCGGTGAAAGGACATCCGCTGCCTTCCCAAAACGCTTTCCTGGCGAAAT
>JAOZQY010000035.1:31745-37930 GCA_029931975.1 Bacteroidales bacterium
ACCTTCCCGGTGAAAGGACATCCGCTGCCTTCCCAAAACGCTTTCCTGGCGAAATTCGGGGATCATACCAAAGCCGGCTGGGGATCCAATGCCATTATCATCCGGAATTTCAAAGGTCCGGAAGGTATTGGCCCTGCAGCCAGCCTGCAGGCAGGTCCTTATCTTGGCAGGTTTGATGATGTGATGATGCAGATCCATAAATTCGGCGACAGGGAAGAAGATACGCGTCTGTTCCTGGCACCGGATGTGGAAACCCTGAGCCTTAAGCCCGGGGATGTATTTGAAATAGATGGCTACTGGCTTCCCTATGGTCCGGTCGAGAGCGCAGAAACCCCGGCCAGGGAAACCTTCACTTATGCCAGCGATCTTCCCGAGGTAACTTCCTGTAGCTGGGGGACCATCCTCTCGGAATTACCTGTAAAGATCCGGGCCGAGAAGAACAAGGCTGAGTTTTCCATCCGGGGAGGGAAGGTCCTGTTGCCCGTGATCGTAACAGGACTTACGGACTGGCGTAATCCCCGCATCTGGAAGAAGGAAGGAAATGATTGGAGGCTGCTATCCCATGCCCGCAATACAGCCCATGATGGCTATCAGGTATTCGCGGAAGAAGACGGGACCTTCGGAGCTGTCTTCCTGGTATATTCAGATGAAACAGAGCAAACACTGAAAGTGAGTGCCGGAGTTTCTGTGGAGGAAGAGCCACAGATTGCATTGAAGTTCCTGGAATCTGGTGTTGCGTTTTCGGGTATCGATGGACTGAAGCTGGTCTATCCTGAAACAGAATCGGGAAAATCCCTGAACTGGATTAGCAGTGAAGGAAACTCCCTCTGGTTTGAGTCCAGGGAAGAAATGTGGAGCCGTGGGGGGCGGGTCAGTCCCAACCAAGAGGACCTGGACCTGGAATACTGGTGGCAGAATAACAGGGAGGATATGACCCATTTACCACCGGAATTTAAACTGGAACTTGAAGGGACTCCTTTTGTGGATCCCGAAGGCGAACGTACCTGGCTCCTGAAGGATGGAGAATGGATCAAAGCACCGGGGAGTATGGTGTTGGATCAAGCAGGCAAAACAGCCGTTGCGGTCGCATCCGAAACAGGAGATGAGATCCTGTGCATGGCCTGGCCTAAGGCGCATGGAGTGACTTTCGAGTCGGGCAGTTCCATTGGAATCAGCCTGGAGCCGGTGGACTTCTCTCTCAGGCACCGTTACCATATCAGGGGAAAGTTGTACCTACTTCAGGCGGATCTGGATGTGCTGAAGGACCGGATCAATAAGGAGATAACGGTACAGTAAGAATTTTCAGTGTACTTGTATATCTGTCTAGCAAAAACAATAAGTAAGTGCTTTTCACATCCATAGCTTAGAAGAAAGAGAAATATATCAGGGTTACCCCGGAAAAGCCCGGCTTTTGTCTCAAAAATTATCTGAAAGAGAACCTTTCTAATTTGCTGTCATTTCATAATCCCAGGGTTCCAGTTCTTTGAAAAAAGAACCTGAAGGAGTGAAATTCTTGGTAAGTTTCAAAGTATCTCCACCGATCACTTCAATATATTTCTCACTGTATTTATATAGCTGCCCAGCATAGACAATAAGAAAGTACTCACCTGCGGGAATATTACTGAAAAGGACTTCTCCCTTCTCATCTGCCACTAGTAGATATTCAGACATAGAATATTCATCTCTTATCTTCACAAGGTTAAGGATAGCATCCTTATACCCTAAACAAATAGCATCTTTGTCATACAATCTCACTTCAGCACCAGCACCAGGAACCGAAAACCAATCGATGGTATTACCTTCAATCACCACTTCCGGATAGGTTACTGTCACTTCTAGATGTCCATTTTGCGGATCAGATTCCTTACTACATTGTGTGCTGGTGAATAAGATCGAAGCACAAAGAAAAATAAATGCTATAAGCCTCATTACGATTTGTTTTTTGGATATAGTATGATCTTCCAAAGTAAGATAGTTTAAATTGCAGAACTCACTCAGGATGAATGTCTAAAGTAGCTCCTGCGCCAGAAGTAAAGGGACCTTCGATTAAGACACGTTCTTCATATTCTATTTCCAAATCAACATTATACACATTAGTTATTTTGTGCAACATCTTTTGTAATATGTTGTGTTCGTTGAGGTTGTAGGCCAAGGAGAATCTGTGCTACCTTTTCCATGAGTGGCAAGAGGTCCAGTAGCCCATTTTGAAAGCAGATCATCAGGATCATCAGTCGTTAGAGCTGAATGAGCCCCATCATCAATCCATAAAATATCTGCCTCTGCCTCGGAGCATTCCAAGTAGCTTGGGTCATTGAAGTATGTCTCTGCGTCTTCCTTATGCATATTCCAAGGAGCATCAAATTTATTTTCACCACGCCAAGACATATACCATGCATATCCATGGCATTTTAATTTGGAAGAGGAACTTGGAGTAGGATCGTTTGGGTCATCTGCTGGGAGGGTTTCGTGAAACACAGCATTTGGAAAATCCGCCGCAAGGCTATCGTCCATATCATTTCGTTGGCTGGTTGTCATATCACCCTGTGTCCAGACATTTACCGTGCTACCCCAGGGCGTTTGAACAGTAGATTGACCCATCGAAGGTAAGCCTATGACTAACAGGAAAATACTAATGAAATATTTAGTTTCCATATTTCCATAATTAATCTGTGAGTAACATTTGTTTGGTTCCGATCAGCAACCCATTCGCCACCAAAGAATACATATACATACCAGGGTCTAGCTCTCCGCCAACAATATTGATCTTGGATTTGCCTCTATTATGCAGATTATAGCTCCTTAGTTGCTTTCCACTCATATCGTAGATGTACAATGTAGCTGATTCAACGCTTTCCCCCAAGTTGTATCTGATTATCGTTTCTTTGGTAAAAGGATTTGGTGCATTTTGGAAGATCTCAGAAGAGCCTGTTCCAGGCAACTGAGAGTCCAAATTTGAAGAAGGAACAGTGGCACCCTTTATATTGCCTCCTGATTCCAGAGCTAGTTGCAATTCACTAATTTGTACTTGCTGTTCTTTCATTGCTTCAACCAAAATAGGAATTACACCAAGGTAATCAACACTGAAAAGATCAGCTTCTTCATCGTACTTCACCAATTCAGGAAATACTACCATTAATTCCTGTGCAATAAAACCCATCCGATCTTTATCCAAATAATCCATTTCTTCTTTTGTTGCCGGACTTATCTCAGATTCATCAGGTGTGATGAAGTCAAATTTAACTCCTCTTACACTGACCAGTTTCTCAAGGGAATGTGAGAGATCCCGAATGTTCTCCTTGGTTCTTAAATCGGATGTTACCTGAGAACCATTTACGTAAAGATACCGCGTGTAGACCTGATAGAAAGATTTCGTGGATGAGCCAATTCTGCACATATTGTTGAATGAGGGGAGCATTTTCATTTCCCAAGTATCATATGCACTGAACTCGAAACCAGCTACTGTGGATGCTTGAAACCTTGCAACTCCATTTACCAGTAATTTATATGAAGAGCTAGGGGATTGGCCTACTCCGAGATTCACGATTTTTGCTTCAGGAGTATAGAAATCGATTCCACTAATTGGGCTGGCTCCAATACCAACCTCACCGCTGGAGTTCATTTCCAGTTGAGCTTCTAGAGAAATGGACGCAAGAAAGAAAAGGGTAAATAGAAACAGAATTTGTTTTTGCATTGTATTAATTGTTAGGGTATAAATCAAAGATATATAATCTAACCACTCGTTCGAGTAGTTCAGCATGCAAGAGAAATTAGATAATTATCTGGGTTGAATTCTATTGTAAGGTACAAAATCAATTTCGTTACCCATTCTAATTTTGTGCTACAGAACACTTTTGAATCAATATCCGTTGTATGATTCTGAATTTAATTATCCGTAAGTGGTGCGACAACTAAACTGCAACTAATATCCGGGATGCTAAGTAATGGGAATTACACTACAGTTGGATTACAAAACAACCACCTGGGTGGTGTTTAACTTCTGTTCTTTAGACAGACTTACCAGATATGTTCCTCCTGATAGCCCTGATATATCTACCTGGTGGTCCTCGGAAGTAACTGTTTCGGAAAGGATGGTCTGGCCGGTAATATTGCGGATGGTGAGCTCATTGCCCCCGGCATTCCTGACAAACAATTGGCCATCCACAGGATTTGGAAATACCCTGCAACCGGGTTGTTCAATTTTGTTTTCCACCTGAACAGCGGCATCCCTGACACAACGGATGCAGAAACCATAACCCGGAACATGAAAGTTGCGTACCACACTGGATTGTGTATTCAAAAAACCGTGCAGAACACCCTCTGTATTTCCCTCATTTTCATTGGCTGTGGAGGTCCAGTAATCATTATCTGTGCCCATGGCTTTAAATATACCTTCCGGATCCCGGTAACCAGTGGCCAGGGCCGTAAAACCGGAACTATTATTACCACCAAAACTCTTATCTTTCAGTTTATCCCCTTCATTGGTCCCTCTCCATGCGGTCATCCGCACAGCTTCCGAATCACTCATACCCAGGAATTTTTCCATGGTGATCCAGTCTTCATCTGTGGCGATGTGCCAGCCCGATGGGCAGACTTCCCGTTCATCCTGTGCGGTATACCAGTTATACAGATTGCCATAGGTATCGGCAAAGCTGGACCGGTTGCCATAGTAGCAGTACGCACCCTCTTCGGTTTCTGCCCATTCAGTGGCATCAGTTAAATGAGGGATATCATCGTCATTGTTGTATTTACTTACCTTCAGGTTCTCGGCCATCCACCATTGACTTCCTATCACAATGGTTTTGTAGACATTGCCATCAATATCGGTAATACTGTCTGTCTGCGCATTCAGGCCCTGTAAGGCAAACAGAGCAATTGCCAGAAGCATTTGGGTTTTCATCAAGTGGATTGAGTGAGCTTTCATCATGGTTGGCCGGCTTATTTGTATAATTTCTGAGCCTTTAAATATAGCGATAAATTCCAACAAACCAGAGAGTTATTTAAGGTCAAATAGTGCAAATCCAGGTCCGGAAAGTGTATTTCTATTTTAGATAGGATTGCTTAATTTAAGTCCATATTGTGCAATGAAAGGATCAATTAGTGAATTGATCCCAAGCTCTTAATAGTCTAATTTGAGGCTGACTAATTCAATCTAAATTGATATGGTATGAAAATCAGATCATTTCTCTTGATTATCCTTTTTGCGGCAGAATCAATGCTGCTTAACGGGCAGACTGCCACCGGAAAAGTGATCATCAATGCTGACCTGGGAAAGGATCAGATCAGCAGACATATTTACGGTCATTTCTCCGAGCACCTGGGACGCTGTATCTATGGTGGATACTGGGTGGGTGAGGATTCCGAAATTGTCAATACCAATGGAATCAGAAACGATGTGGTATCTGCCCTGAAGGCTACCAACATCCCCAGCCTGAGATGGCCGGGCGGATGTTTTGCCGATGATTACCACTGGTTGGACGGAGTGGGTCCCAGGGATCAGCGACCCACCATGATCAATACGCATTGGGGTGGGGTGACGGAGGACAATAGTTTCGGAACCCATGAGTTTTTGGATCTGTGTGAGCAACTGGGTGCAGAACCTATTATATGCGGTAATGTGGGGTCTGGCAGTGTGGAGGAAATGTCCAAATGGGTCGAGTACATCAACTTTGACGGCGTCAGTCCCATGGCCGATATGCGCCGGGTGAATGGCCGGGATCAGGCCTGGAACGTGAAGTATTGAGGAGTGGGGAATGAGAACTGGGGCTGTGGGGGTCGCATGACCGCCGATTTTTATGCGGACCAGTTCAGAAGGTATGCCGTGTATTGCAGGAACTACGGGGAAAACAGATTGCTTAAAATTGCTGGTGGAGCCAACTCGGAGGACTACAACTGGACCGAGACGCTGATGAAGCTTATTCCCCACAACATGATGTTTGGGATCTCTCTGCATTATTATACTACCGACTGGAGCGGAAAAGATTCAGCAACCAAATTCGGGGAGGGTGAATATGCCAGGATGTTGGCCAAATGCCTTCACATTGAAAAGGTGATAGACCGGCATATTAATATCATGGATGTTTATGATCCTGAGCAGAAAGTGGCCCTGGTGGTCGATGAATGGGGAACCTGGCACCTGGTGGAACCGGGTACAAACCCGGGCTTCCTTTATCAGCAGAACACCCTGC
>JAOZQY010000083.1 GCA_029931975.1 Bacteroidales bacterium
GAATATCTCTTTGATTTCAGTCAGCATCTTCAGAAATTCAGGTGTAATACCCGCTTCTACCTCAAAATCGGGGCCTTTGGGTACGCCAAAACGCCCCTTCCTAGTTTCATAGTAAGCCAGCGAATCAGTTTGAAGTACTTCCAGAATACCCTCATTATGATATTCATTTGAAATGGGATCGTAGTAGTAATACTCCTTTTTTAAAGTATTACTCATATAGGGGTAGTACTCTTTAGTAATACTATAATGAATCAGTGGAACCAGAAACCTGATGTTGATGAAATTCAGAAAATACTTGTATTGAAAATTCAGTCTTGATGAGGGATACACCTCAAAATGCTTCATGAAAATCGGGTTGTCATTCACAAACCTTCCAAAGGTTGCATCCACATCAAATACCAGCAGTGCATTTTTAACCTGGTGTCCATGGGTGGTGATGTAGTTTAATTTGGACCATATGCCGGTTAAATGTTCCCCGGATGCATTAAAGGAAAAAACCTCACTATCTGCCCCCAAATGCCTCTTCCAGTCTGTAGGTGTGATATACAGGGATGTAGATCCGCCGAAGATAAAGGAGTTATAATCGACTACATCCGAGTTCTTCATATATACTTCGGTTGTCGTAAAATCAAGATTCTTGTCTATGTAGAAGTTCTTATTGTAATCATCATGATTATACAGTACCAGAAAGGGATCCGCAATGAGATACCAGGTCAGTATAACCATAAAGGGAAGACTGAAAAGAGCGACTTTTTTTAATACGGAAAACATATTTTTCATCTTGCTGATTAAAACATTTCGTAAACAAAGGATGAATTACCACCCATTTCTGATATGACCAGTATAGCAATGACATAGTAGACAAGCACCTGAATCACTTTGTGTCTGTTCCAGTATCCTTCCAGTTTATTGTAATAGTCTTCAAAATCAGTCTGCACGAATTCATATATCTGGTAAAGCAGGGCAATAGCCAAGCCGAATGAAAGGGGCATCACCAGGATCTGGCCAGGTGTAACACCGGTAAACTTAAATATATTACTAAAAAAATGGATGGTTGAAGGAAGGTCTGGTGAAAAGAAAAAGGTAAGTGCCAGTCCGTAAAATACATAGGTGCAGATACGACCCAGCCAGATCCTCGGGAACTCAGGCAGCCTGGCAAACAGGGCTGCTCTTTTTCGTTTAGTGAAATATTCATAAATGATTGAAAGTGCCAGTACAAATCCAAGAATCATGAAGTTCCAGCCTGCCCCGTGCCAGATACCAAAAAGGCACCAGGTAACAAAAATGGCAATGATGGATGCATATTGTTTAAGCTTCCGGTATCTGAAAATAAGCCGCATAAAAACATAATCGTTAAACCAGGAGGAGAGAGATATATGAAATCGTTTCCAGAAGTTTGTAATGTTTTGAGATGTAAAGGGACGGTTGAAGTTGGGGGGGAGTTCAATTCCAAACATGCGTCCAAAACCAATGGCAATATCTGTATAGCCTGAAAAATCGAAGTAGAGATAAAGGGGCTGTATCAGGATGGTCAGCCATACATAGCCTCCCCCGATGGTTTCAGCATTTGCATAGGCCTGTCCGATGTAGGGCGCCAGCTGATTTGCAATAACCAGTTTCTTAAAAAAGCCCCAGAAGGCAGTCTTTAAACCTGATGTAAATTTCTCCTGGTCAAACGCCCCCTGCTCTTTAAACTGTGGAAGCAGCTGATTGGAACGCGCAATAGGACCCGAAAGGAATTTTGGAAAAAAAGTAAGGTAAAGCAGAAAATCCATAAACTTCTTTTCAGGCTTCTCCCATCCCATTTTCACATTAACCAGGTAACCAATCCCCTGAAGGGTAAAGTAGGAAATACCAATGGGTATGATGATCTCTGAAAGCTGGGTTAAAGCCAAGTCAGAATTAAATAGTCGCAAGAACGGATCAATAGTGAAATCTGCATATTTGAGTAAAATCAGCTGTAGAAGATTGAGAATCAGTCCAGCCCTGAAGAGCAACTTCTTATTTTTAGATCCTGGTAAACCTCGACCGATAAAATAATTGACAGTGGCATAAACCAGGATATAAAAAAGCAGGTTCAGGTTTAAGCTGGCAATAAAGCCAAGACTAAGCAGGTTTAAAAACAGGATCCTGTACTTCTGGTTTAATGTATAATAAATGACTGCTGAAATGATAGCAAGAATGGCAAAATAGATAGATATCAACTCCATTGTTTATAGGTATTTCTTTGCTTACTATGAAGCAATATTGTTAAAAACAGTGCGTAGCTCACCCATAATTCTTTCCGGTCCGAATCAGTAAGATTTGAGCCGGAAGGCAGGCAAAGTCCCAGGCTGAACAATCTCTCAGAGCATCCATTTATATAGGCCGGGACCGACTTAAATACCGGTTGCAAATGCATGGGTTTCCATAAAGGTCTTGTTTCGATCTGATCCTTTTCCAGCTCATGAAAAACTGTTTGCCATTTCAAGTCTGTTTTAGCCGGATCAATCAATAGAGTTGTGAGCCAGTGATTGGAAAAAAATGAATCACTCTCTTCCTCCAGGAAACTGATAAAATCATATTCCGCCAAGTGCTCCTTGTAGAAGTGGAAATTCACTCTTCTTTGGCTAACACGTTCTTCAAGAACCTCCATCTGGCCCCTTCCGATGCCAGCCAGGATATTACTCATCCGATAGTTGTAGCCTATGGCACTGTGCTGATAATAAGGTGCCTGATCCCTGGCCTGGGTGGAAAGAATCTTGTTCCCGTTAAATGAAAGAACCCCTGCCTTACCGAAGGAGTCCAGGGGCCTGTCCCTGAACCGGCTTCCCAGGGCTTCTGCTGCATCCTCAATCACAGGAATCTCATAACGTTTGGCGATCTCCATGATCTCCGACATATTTGCAGGCATGCCATAAAGATGTACAGGAATTATTGCTTTGGGTCTTTTCCCCTTCTTCAGGCGATCCCTGATCGCCTTTTCAAGCAGGGCAGGATCCATGTTCCAGGTGTGGGCTTCACTGTCAATCAGTATGGGAGTGGCACCAAGGTATACGATAGGATTGATGCTGGCAGAGAAGGTAAAGCTGGATGCAATCACCTCATCTCCCGCTTTGGCCCCAAGCATAATCAGTGCCAGGTGAATGGCTGTTGTGTCCGAGCTGAGCGCTGCTGCATGTTCCACAGCACAATACTCGGCAAGAACCTTCTCAAAGGCATCCACATTGGGCCCCAGCGGAGCAATCCAGTTCTGAGTGAAAGCTTCCTCAATATACTTCATCTCCCCCCCCGATATATGTGGGGAAAAGAGGTAAATTCTTCTATATTGTTTCGGCATCAAAGTAAACTCTTACAACAATTAATAAATTATCACCTGAAAACTGTCCTGAAAATCAAAGCAATATCCCCAAAAAAACTCCTGTTGTGATAGTAATCCAGGTTAATGCGAACCTTATCAGGCCAGAGTACCACATCATTGTAGTTCTGAGGATCGGGCTGTGCCGCCAGGAGCTCTTCTTCGTTAGCATACTTCAATGAGGCCGGCCCTGTTATTCCTGGTCTCAACTTCAGGATCAAACGGTCCTCCCCCTCCAGCCTGGCCGCATACTCGGGCATATCCGGACGAGGACCCACAAAGCTCATATCGCCCTTCAATACATTCCATAGCTCGGGCAACTCGTCAATCTTGGACCTCCGAAGAAGGGCCCCCAATGGAGTGATCCGGGTTTCACCCTGTACGGAGACCGTGCCACCGCCATGATTTTCTATCATGGTACGGAATTTAAAGATGGTGAAAACTTTCCCTGCTCTTCCGGCACGTTTCTGAAGGAAGAAAACAGATCCCGGCATCAAGATCTTAATCAGCAGGGCAACCAGCAGAAGAACGGGAAGCAGAAAAAGCAATCCCACAAAGGACGCTACAATATCGAATAATCGCTTGCTCACCTGAATCTGTAATATATCAACCTGAGTTTCACAAAGAAATAATTCAAAACCCGGTTCTTTTTAAATAATTTGTACATGATTTTTGCTCTACGTGGCAGCCGAAAAGCCATATCAGCCTTCATAACTGATGCACAGGGATGACACAAACCACAGGGCTTTCCATTCACAGGCTGGGCACAGAACCAGGTCATCGGGACCACCTCTTCATATCCCAGGGTTTTATAGGCTTCAAGGGTTTCAAGTTTACTCATTTTAAAGAGTGGTAATCCAAAGCGGAAATGGCCATAGATGGTTATCAGATCCCCGCTACTTTGGCTGGCATCCAGTTCACAATAATCAATGGTCCCTGCCCCTCCCTCCAGGGCCAGGGATCTCTCTATGATTGTACCAAATTTAGCGAACAATGCTTTCGAGACACCCCCCACGTTTCGTTCCATACCAAGTTCCAGTTTAATCCCTTCATGCTTTGCAAATCTTGCAAACCATTCAAACTGGATTCCGACTACTTCTTCCTTCCTTAATCTGTTAAATGCATCCAGGATCTGCTGATCCTGCGGATACTCATCGATATGAATCACGATCAGGGACAACAACTCACATTTTTTTGCTTCGTTAGCATTGATGTAATCCACGGTTTCGACCATGGCTTTGCGCTCCTGGGGCTCCGATATCCTGTTTGCACTGATGTAATAGGCTTGAATCAGCACTGGCATCAACGACAACTGACAAATTCGGTATGTAGAGTCAAAGCCTCCCGTCCAAAAAATATTTATCCGATCCATATAATACTCTTCAAAATCCTGTTTCTCTACTTCCGCCAATACCGGTTGTATATTGCTTTCAATTTTTTATCCACACAGCGACCTGGCCCATTGGCTTTGAATAAGGAATATAAGATTCTGGCCCTGAAGGGCAAACGAAAACCCATTCCGGCTTTCATGACTGATGCACAGGGATTACAAAGGCCACAGGGCTTCCCTCCAATGGGATGGGCACAAAACCATGTCATAGACATGACAGCTTCATATCCCATGGCTTTATACGACTCCACAGTCTGAAGCTTGGTCATATAATAGAGGGGCAATCCATAACGAAAGGGACCAAAAATTTTCATCATATCTTCTGAAGTATGATTCTCATCATATTCGCAATACTCCAGGGTTCCCATACCCATAGCTAAAGGTATGGATACCTCTCTGATGGTTGCATTACTGTCAATGTATTTACGCAAATTACTAGTGGGATTAAACTCAAATCCCAGTTCCAGGATCAAACCACTCTGCCTGGCAAATCTCGCGAGCCACTCATACTGGGTGCCGATTACCACTTCCTTCCCAATCTTATTACAGGAATCCATTATCTCTTGATCCGGTGCAATGTCGCCGAGCCGGATCTCAATCAGAGGCAATAGCTTGCACTTTTTAGCTTTGTTCCCATGGATATAAGCAACTATATCGGCCATGGCTTTTAGCTCCTGGGTATCTGATTTTTTTCCCGCTCTGACGTAGTAGGGTTGTATCTCAACAGGAAGCAGGGAGAGTTGACAAACCCTGTACGATGAGTCAAATCCGCCGGTCCATAGGATATTGATTCTTTCCATAATTGAAGTTCTAATATTACCGCCAATTTCTATTGTAAATCACCTTTAATTTCCCATCCACATAACGACCAATACGATTCGCTTTGAATAAGTAATACAGAATTCTGGCCAGGAATGGCAAACGAAAGCCCATTCCAGCCTTCATAACAGTGCTGCAGGGATTACACATTCCACAGGGTTTACCCATCAGAGGATGGGCGCAGAACCATGTCATGGAAATAACAGTTTCATATCCGATAGCTTTATAGGACTCCTTAGTCTGAAGCTTAGTCATCTCATAGAGCGGTAAGCCAAAACGAAAGGAGCCAAAGAGGGTCATCATATCTTCTGTACTCCTTTCCCTGTCTGGTTCACAATACTCAAGAATCCCTTCCTCTTCGCTTAAGGGTCTGGATATCTGCCTGCATGTTAAATGTGAAGTAAAGTATTCATCAAACACACTATTCGAATCTGTTTCAAATCCAATTTCCAGGATCAATCCACTCTGTTTTGCAAATCTGGCGAACCACTCATACTGACTACCTAAAATTGTCTCTGATCTGATTCTATTATAACTATCCTCAATTTGTTTATCGGGGGCAATATCTTCCAGCTTAACGATCACCAGGGGAAGTAACTTACATTTCTTCGAAGGATTGGCCTGGATATGGGCTACAATATCGGTCATAGCCTTCATTTCCTGTGAATAGGATTTTTTGCCCGCATCGATGTAGTACGCCTGTATCTCTACAGGCAGGAGAGACAGCTGGCACATCCGGTATGACGAATCGAAGCCTCCGGTCCAAAGAATATCAATCCTCTCCATATCAGCTTTACAGTGATGCATATTTATACCTTTCCCTCAAATTTCTTTCTAATCCATATAAAGAACTTGCTCTTATCGTGCTTCAGATAGTTCTTGCGATAATAGTTCCTGAAGGGTATTTGAATATTAGCCTTCAGACGTGAATCCAGAGGAAGCCTGTATCCCATACCCGACATCACTGCATCCACACAGGGTCCGCAAACCCCACACGGCTTTACCTTCTTTTTGGGCCTCCGGCAGAATGAGGTCATATCCAGTGTGGTTTCCCAGTGATTTTCCCTGGCAATCTTGAACATCTCCCTTTTCGAAAGTCCAATGGTGGGATAGGTGAAAGATTTAAAAGCTGCCGCGTTCCTGAAATGTTCGAAAGAGTCTTTCTCTCCAGTAATACTTGTCAAGGAAACTTCGATCTTATCAATCTTATAAGCCTTACAATAGTTGGCCATGGTCTCATATTGCTCGGCAACTTTCACAGTTTTCCTCAGTATTTCAATCTCTTCTTTTATATCCTCAAATTCCGGAATCAGATGTTGATTGGTTAAAATGGTATGCAGAAACCTTGATTTGAGTTCCGGATATTGTGCAACAAGAGCTCTCCTGATCCTGACCATTGTATCAATCTCATTGCCCGTGGAATCTTCACTTCCCACAAGGTAGTGAGGTTGTACCTGTACTGTGCTTGTATGAAGCAAACGAATTAAAGTGAAAGTAGAGTCCAGTCCTCCGGTCCAGAAGACATGTATTGTTTCTTCGCTTTTTGTCATATTAACTAATTTGAACTAAGATTGTCACCTGTAGACCTGAATAACAAACTGCTGATATTTACTATCTTATTTGAATTCATATGCACCTATATCCGGGGCCAGTCCGAAAAATTCCAGGCCCACATCCACTCCTGCATCTATGAGATCACTTCCTTCAACTAATCTCAGAAAGTTGATTGCAGGCAGAGATCCATCCGCTAACCTGGCTCCCTGCAGTCCGCTCGAGTCAAGCGATACAAAATCCGCATCACTCAGCTCGACCTGTGTATCCCAGGTATTATTGGAGTGTGTGTACCTGGCATCATTCATGGTACGGTGGGTCGTATAATTTTTGTAGGATATGTTGTTCCTGAATACCCGTTCCATTTCTCGGCTGTCAGTCTCATCCGTCTGAAAGATCATAAAGCCTGTATTCCCGTTGGCATAGGATATACAGTTATAGACATGCATGGGATTAGTTACAGCGTTGCGATCGTTGGTGGTGAAACCATTGTATTTATTAAATGCTGATACACAGTTTGTCAACACCTTTGTCACCCCATCTGTCTTTATATCTTTCAGTCCGAACTTAAATCCCATCCCATCACCGTCCAGGTAGCCATTGTTGAATGCATAGCAGTTCTCCACCACCAGCAGGCCTTCTGTTTCTATGTCATAGCCGTCGTCCGAATTGTTCCATGCCCTACAGTTGCGTAGAACCACCTTTTTACCAACATCATCGGCTGTTCCGTCATCCCATACCAGGAAACCATCACCACCGCCACCCCGGTAACTGGTATCCAGGCTATCGCAGTTATTGTAAGAGTCACAATTCAGAAGATAAATCTCGTCTCCCTTGTGTATATAGAAGCCCCTTCTTCCCGAGTTATAGGAAGTACATCTTTCTAAAATGCAATTGTTGCAAGAACTTAAGATGAAGTTTGAGGCATACTTGTAATTATCCACTATCTCAAAGTTATTCCTTATGGTTAGGCCCTTCAGGTGTATATGTTCTACTACACTAATAAGAAGCCCCGAAGAGGGTTCCGTCTTCTTTATACCATCAAGAATTGGATGCTCATTAGGATAGTTAAAGTAATGAATGGGATTATCTTCGGTCCCGCTGACTCCACTGCGATCTCGCGGATTATACCTGACAGCTTCCGTGACATAGTAAACTCCTCCCCTGAAATAGACGGTATCGCCAGGCTGAGCCATATCAAAAGCCCGCTGCCAGGTGGCCCATGGCTTTTCAAAGGTCCCCGGGTCGGAATCTTTTCCATCCGGCGAAACATATCTCTGGCCACCAATATTCGGAACAGTCACTACCACAGGCTCATCATCATCAATTACAGGAAGCTCTACTTTGGTACAGGAAAAGAAAAATAGTAGTATGACAAAATACATTATCATTTTATATATCCTATTTAAACAAGCTATCATAAAAAGTTAACGCAAATGAATAGCAAACTGTTTCATTCAAAGCCCTATTTCTTTTCGGAAAATTTACTTTCTGACAAACTCCACAAGCAGGTAATCGTTCTGAAGCTCCTTCAATATCAACATTGTAGGATTCTTTGCATGTGCACCCATAACTGCTTTATTATTCCTGGAAATTGTTGACAAACAACGAAATCCCATGTTCCAGGCGGTTTCATACATGATTGTGTTCATGACCGAACCTATTCCCTGTCCCCTGTGATCCCTGTCAATCAAGCGTCCAACAAAACACTTTTTGTTGGCAAAGAAGCGAAGAAAGAAATATCCAACAAGATTCTCATCATCAAAAGACCCCATCATCAGGAAGGCAGGTTTTTTAATCTGCGCATGAAGTGTTTCCAAATCAAAATCATGAGGACTAAAGTAAGTCAGGTCGTCAGGAGGCTGGGATTCTATCAAGTCCTTCAGTGACTGGATATCCGAAGGATGCAATTCACGGTATATCAGGGAAGTGCTCTCCTCCCCGGACAGTACACTTCGAAGCACTTCCTGCTTCTTTGATTTATACAAGCATCGAAAGAGAATCCCGTTGCCCCAGTCAATGATAAGCCAGAGTCCCCCGAAATGATGTTTAATAAAAATCAAAATACGCTCCATATTGTACTATTGCTTGATGTAATTATTTACAATTTTCCTTCTTTTCCCTGAGGCAAGTAATGGAATTTCAGATACATATTCGACCCTGAAAACTGCATCCTGTCCCAGAAAGGACTTAAACTCATCAACCAGTTGTTTCTCCTTTTCAAAGGTAGCTCTTGAATTAATCCTGAAGGTATATTGATTTGCGCTCTCCTGAACCAGCTGATACTGATCAATTTCGGGGTACTGCCACATATTTTTATAGACAAGATACGAAGAGATAAGTGCTCCCCCTGTATCATACAGAAGATCCAGCTTTCGACCTTCCACCGAGGAGAAATACATTCTGGATTCATTCTCCGGATCGGTTTCAATGGTCCCGACATCCCCGGTATCATACCTGATCATAGGCATCGCTCGGTTAAACAAATCAGTGATCACTATGCGCCCCGGTTCACCTTCACCTGCCGGATCGTCTGAATCCATCTTCAGTAGCTCCACATGGTAGGAGGCTGTATTTATCAGGAACCTGAGTTTTCCCCCTGGCTCCTGTTGTGCGATGATGCCATTTTCCAGGTTAGAATAGCGAGAGACAACCGGCACACCAAAATATTTTTCCATGCCTGTCCTTGTGTAGTCATTGAGAGCTTCAGACATAGCAATAATAGATTTTACCCGGGTTCTGACAGGCGGAGCCTGCTTTCGGTCGAGGTACTGGCAGATCAGTTCCAGGGCGGAAGCATATGCCAGTATTCCGGAATGCGAGCGCGCCCTTTTCATCCTGTCAATAAGAGATTGAATTTCCCTGTCGTTCAGATGAATGACATCCACAGGCACCATATTCTGAAATCTGTATGCCAGTTTACTGCGCATCTTTTTCTCTACCCAGATCTTCAGATAAAACAGGCGGTAACCAATCTTATAACCGGTGAGCCCGGCAAAATAAATAGTATCAGCAGAGTTTCTCTGCCTCTTCTGTAAGTCCTGGTAAGTCTGAAAGGGAGTACCAGTTGATCCACTGGTAGTAACACTGTACATCTTCCCAGGTTCAAAACCCCTCGCCATAAACTGATCCTGATGAGCCTTTATCAGACTTTTATTCACCACCGGAAATGCGCTCAGCGAATCTCCGGAATAAGCCTCATAAAACTCACAACAGTTAACTGCATGTTGTAAGAGTTTGTTTAAATCGTGTTCATGCTTCCGAAGGCATGCTTCAGATCCGGCACCATATAAAAGAAAATCAATGTCCTTCAGATGCCGCCTTACGGGCCCTCCTTTTAACATATCCACGAACCAAAAGGCCCAACGCCTTACCTGTCCTGCTAGTTTTGCCATTTTATAAAATTCATGCTCGCTAAAAAATGTGCCGTACGAGCACGGATTTTCAGGAGACTTGTATAGTACTTATTAAGGGCCCTTCTCCGGTAATCCCTGTATACAGGTATCAGTATTTTTTTCCGTCGGTTCTTCTTAAAGAAACGGACATATTCATGATCGTCCATCTCCCTGTATGGAGAGAGCGTTTTAAGCCGTTCAGAGCTTTCAAAGGCATCCGATTCCAGATGCTCCAGGTAATGTTTGTCCCCTGCAGGTTGATATTCGTACCAGTGACAGCTCAGACTGTTTTTTTCTATGTTCCATTCCAGGGCCAGTTCCAGCTTGGCAAAGGCGGGAAATTTCAATCTGCCCCCGGCATACTCATTATCCGGCAAAAGAAAATTCCCAAGTCCATAAAGGATAAACCCATCCCCGTACTTCTCTCCCCCCTGGACACAATGTGAATGGGTACCCACAACCAGACTGGCCCCGGCATCAATCAGGGCCCTCGAAAACTGCCGGTACATGGGGAAAGGCAAACTCTCCAGGTCCAGGCTCCAGTGAAGATACACCACAAGGGATGCTTCGGGATGTTCCTCCTTATGACAGGAAACATCTTCCAGGAGTTTTTTCTCATTAATCTCCTCAATATAAACTCCCAGAGAGGGATTTTTTTGATTGTACAATAGGAAATCCCAGCAGGCATTAAAAAGGATGATCTCTTTGCCCCCCTCCTCAAAAAAGACAGGTCTCCCCGCTTGTTCGGAAGACAGTCCCGCTCCACAGAAGGGAATACCCTCCTCCTTCAGGAGCTTCACGGTGGAACGAAAATCGCCCGGAAGATCCAGTACATGATTGTTGGCCAGACAAAAAACCGGGGCCGTAAGTTCTTTCAATGCTGAAGGAAGGGCCGGATCATTGGAAAGAAGCGGCTCCCTGTCAAGCTTTGGATTCCGGTCCGACAACAGACCTTCCAGGTTTCCTATGAGAGCCTGCTTGCCATACAATGCTGTGTGCTTCTTAAGAAACTGAAGCAGCTTCTTTGTAGTTCCTTCGTTCGGGGATGCTATGTCTCCAACAAAAATCATGATGCTATTTCGGGAATGCCTGGTTTAACATTTCTGATGAACTCAAAAACTCTGCATCGGGCCACTTCTCTAAAATAGCCACAAGCAACTTCTTTAACTCACTTAAACCAGATTCCCTGTTGGAAGGTTCAATGCCGCCCACAAAATTAGACCTGTGAGTGCTGATGATAGCTGGCTTATGCCACCTAAAGGCTGCATGAATTTGCTGCATGGTAGCATCAATGCCCACGTACCCGTTATCTGTAGGCTCAAAGGCGCAATTCCTCACATAGTAAGTCAGCCCGTTGGATGCTTTCTTTCCATTCCTGTAATACTTCATTCGTATGTTTCCATCCTTATCAGGAATGGGATTCATATGCCATACATTCAGGAATTTCACACCTGCCTCCGCAACACTGCGCTCGAGATCAGGATGGAAAATGGCGTTACTGGGAGCCAGCACCCCGGGGGTATAGCCAAACAAATTTTTAAACAGGCCCACCCCGCTTTTAATGGATTCTTTAAGAAACAAAAGCTGGTCCTCCGAATTAAAATAGAATTCTGGTCTGAATCCACTTGTGCCGGAAGGGGCATCCTTCATCCTCAGGGCAACATAATCATTGTCGAAGGCCAGGATCAGATCCTGGTTTCCCTCCCTGAGTTTTTGCAGCCAAAGCTGAACAGTAATATGTTCCCGGCCATGGAACTCCGGTACAAAAATTCCCCGTTCCATTCCCTGCTTCCACAATTCAAATACCCCTGCCCCATGCTTATACCGGAGCAGCGTATCAGTAAATTTCTCAAAGTGATATTCCCTGTATCCGGATTGCCGGATTTTCTCAAAATCGGGATTGGCAACATTCGCAAAGGGCGTCATCACGGCTGGCTTCCCCCTGGAATCTTTCACGCTCTCCAATGTGCTGAAAAGAAGCTCCATATCCTCCACACCAGCGAGGGTATCCATCCTGTAGACACATTTCGGATCTGCCAGGCCCCTGGCCACAAGCATCTCATATACCTGCCTCGAAGGGGTCCGGATTCCTCCATAGTCATCACATTCGATGACCACCAGCTTCCTGTCAACCCTTTGTCCGGGAATGTTCTTGAGATTCAGTATAGTATCCCGCTTGATGTCTCTTATGCTTAATGTCATTTTATTGCTCCAGTGTAATAGTGGGAATGCTATGATTCTCCTCCAGCTTATCAATGATCCCCTTCAGGGGCAAAAACTCAAACTCCCTGGTAATCCGGTCCAGTTTGGACTTCACCGTATCCTTTTTATACCTGTATAAACTTAACAATATGCGTTGTTTCAGAGGAGACTTTGCGATGGCCTCATGATAATAATCCGGGTAACGCTCCGTATCCAGCTCATAGGGATGCAGGTATACGATGGGAGAGCGATACTTACTGATACTTTGAAGAGCCCTCCTGGTAAAGGAATAAGGAAAATAGCGCAGGTAGCCACCACCACCAACCGGTATATCCCGTCCCATCATCTTATACACAGATAAGGGAACCTCAAGCAGGGAAACTGAATGTCCAAGATCGATTCTGCATATATCTTTTGAGAAATTCTTCCATCCGTATCTCAGGGATAGTGAAGGAAATATACTGCTGTCATAGGAAAACCCACACCCTGCAATAAGCGGGAGTGCCCAGG
>JAOZQY010000084.1 GCA_029931975.1 Bacteroidales bacterium
ACAAAGAACTCATATTATACGGCACCATGGCCGCTTAAAAGTTTAACGAACTATTGACATTACATGCAGCCAATAAAATGGTAATTGCAAATACTACTATGGCGCTTTTCATTGCGAAAGGATTTGAATATGGTAATCTAACGATGACGGAAACTGAGGCGCTGCCTCTTTCTGGACGGCGAGAGCAGCGCGTAGTTGCTCACAAAGCGCATGTCTTCGATGGTATAGAAAGCCTTGGGATTAAATTTCTGGATGAGGTTAATCACATCCCGGAGTACTTTGCGCTTAATAATGATATAAAGAACACCTACCTCCCCATCTCTTCCTTCTCCGGGAACCGTTGTAACGCCATATCCTTTCTCTCGAAGCCCGGTGATGAGCTCGTCTGCTCCTTTCTTCGTGATCACCCTGACCAGCTCATATCCCAGGGCCAGCTTCCCCTCCAGGGTCATCCCCACATAGGTCCCCACACCGAATCCCACAGCATAACCAATATAAGTAAACCAGTTGTCCAGGTTGGCCATAATCCTGGTGATGGTGATCAGCCAGATCAAAGACTGAAAAAAACCAATAAAGGGCGCCAGGTTCCGGTAGCCTTTTGCAACCATAATCACACGAATGGTATCGAGCGAAACATCCACCACCCTGGCCATCATAATCAGGATGGGGAGAACCACAAAATCAAACCACGTAAATTCCATAATATATGTCTGTATTTGTCACTGTAAAAGCAATTCAACTTTTCGTTTACTTATTGTTTTTACCTGTATTCCATACCATTTCAGCCAGGTCTTCTTCCTTCCCAATCACCAGCATAATGTGCTTACTACCCAGCACAGTATTTTCAAATCCCACATACTCCATTTTAGAAATTTCTTTCCCCTCATCTCCTAGTGGCATACTTTTCAATCCAATGACGTTCACATTAAATTTAGTTCTGATTTCATTCTCAAGTATGGTTTTACCCACCAGGTTTTTGCTAACCGGAACCTCAATGAGAAAAATATCAGAGGCAAATTCATTTATAAAATGAAAGTTTCGGTTCAATAATCTCAAGGCAAATCTTTTGCCCTCGTGTTTCTCAGGAAAAAGAATTTCTGTGATCTCCATTTTTTCCAGAACCTTGTACTGGATATCCTTGGTGGCCCTGGCATAAATGGTTTTTACTCCAATTCCCTTGAGCAGTTCAATGGTTAATATGAGTGCCTCAAAAGCATCTCCCATTGAAAGGATAACTGTATCCTCAGGTTTAATGAATCTGGCCAGAGCCTGAGGGTCCAGGTTATCAATACGAACCACATATTTACATCCCTCAGACTTCATTTGATTGACTGCAGCAGCATCCCGGTCCATGACAATGAGATCTGCATCATGTTCAAGCAGGGTTCTGGCAATTTCGATACCATAGGCCCCAAGGCCTATTAAGACATATCTTCTCTGATCACTCATAATTATCCTACCATTAAATTAATTTCCGGGAATTTGTAGCTCGTATCGTCCCTCACCTCACTCATTGCAACAGCAAAGGAAAACAGGCCAATTCTCCCTGCAAACATGACCAGGGCAATGAGGAGCTTGCCTGTCACTGTCAGGTCCGGGGTAATCCCCCTGGATAGGCCCACCGTTCCAAAGGCAGAAATGATTTCAAAGAGAATATCCATGAAATCCTGATCCTCAGTCCAGCTTAACACAAACAACACTGTCATTATCAGGAAAATGGAGACCGTGAAGACAATGAAGGCTCTCCTGACGATTCGCATGGGAATGGTATTCCACCCAATTTCCACCCTTCTCTTTCCCTTAATAAAGGTCCTTAAACTTGCCAGCAAGGTGATTACCGTTGTCATTTTTATCCCTCCTGAAGTTGAATTGGGTGCACCACCTATATACATGAGCAGTATGAGCAACATCAGGGTGGGGATGGCAAGTTCTCCTATGGAAACAACAGAAAAACCTGCCGTACGCGAACTAACACTCAGGAAAAACGATCGCAGGACCTGCTCGCCCAGCGGAAGATTCTTCCATTGAGCATGCTGGGTGATCCAGATCATCCCGGCACCAAAAAGAAGGAGTACTACCGTAGCAATCAAAATCATTTTTGATTGCAGTGTTAAACCCTTTTTCCGAACCATTTTGATTTCACCAATACGAAAAATATCAGAATAGGTATAAAATCCTAATCCCCCGAAGACAATGAGCAGCATGATGGTGATGAGCGATATGGAATTGAATGCAAAGCCTGTAGTTTCAAAGCCATTAAAAAAAGTACTGAATCCGGCATTGCAATAGGCACTGACACTGTGGAAAACTGCGCTGAAAATTCGATCAGACTCCGAAAGTCCAAGATTCCTCCATGAGAAATATAAACCAATGGCACCCATAAGTTCTGAAATAAACGTGATGCTTACAATGGCCTTCAGAATGGATGCCAGGGAACTAAGATTCTCATTATCAAGTATCTCCTGAACAATAACCTGATCCCTCAGGCGAAATCCTTTTTGGATGAATAAGGCAATAAAGGAGGTCAGGGTAATGATTCCAAGTCCCCCCAGCTGGATCAGTAACATGATTATTACCTGTCCTTCGAAAGTGAAAGCTCTGGAGATATTCACAGTGGACAGGCCAGTAATACATACGGCGGAGGTAGAAGTAAAAAAAGCATCAATCCAGCTAATCCCCGAATACGTTGCCTTTGGCAATTTTAACATAAGCACACCGGCAATGATGACAATCACATAAGATATCATCAGAATTCGTGCCGGATTCAGGGAAACGAACAACCATTTCTCACTGGTTTTTGCCAGGGAAACAAAGCCATTGATAATGATATATATCTGAATGATGATGAAATACAGCTTAATAAAACTGTGGGAGGTAGATCTTCTGATTAATAAATGCGGGGCTTCAATGGAGAATATCTCTTCCAGGACTATGGAAATAATAAAAAGAAAGAGGAGTCCAAATTCGAAGGGAGATTGTTTCACATACTGCCATTTCTTATCACTGATAAGAAAATTTACCAGCAGGGTGATCACGAAAACCGCAGCAATTACTTCATCCAGAATCAAGAGGTTTTGAATCCACTCATCCGATAAGTGAAATCCATACTTTAGAAACAGAGAAACAAAAGCAATAATCCCGAATAAAGGAGCTATTCTATCAATGATATAACGGATCCGTTTTTGACTGGCTAATTTCATATGACCGTAGGAACTCCCTAAACCTTCTGATACTATTTGAGTTTGAAATTGAGTTCAGAAACTAAATTCCGGAAATCCGGAAAATCCAGGTCCGGCATATAGCCGATGGCCATGGTGACCATTGTATCCGATGAAGGTTCCAAAATGAACAGATCCAAATCTCCTTCCCTGCTAATCTGGCTCTTATCTACTTCTACAAAAAGATTCTCTGCAGGTATATTCTGAATTCTGATTTTTAGACGATATAGACTATCCCTGCATAATACATGATCGGTATGGTCCTGCCCCGGGAATATAATTTGAACCTCAGCTCCCACCCCTTCGATATGCCTTGAACCATTTTCCCATTCACCTTTCCACATAATAGTTCCATCCGGATACCATTCTACCCAAATTCCTTCCTTTACCCCCGAGTCAAAATGGCCCTCTTCTTTCATCTGCCCGGTCCTGTACCAATAAGTCCAGAGCCCATCAGCTTTTCCATCCACAAATGTACCTTTGGAAATAAGGACATTATCAACATAGTTTTCCCATGGTCCCTGTTTGATACCTGAACCGTCAACCTGGTTCATCTCACCTGAAAATTCTTTAACATTTTGATGACTGGAAGTGCATCCAAACAAGATTATTCCGCTTAGGAACAAAAGATGACTTAAGTTTCGCCATGAGTGTATCATTTTCTGAAAAATAAGCCAGTGAAATTAGTTTAAATTTTTGTAATGCAAAACAAGGTTAAGATAGTCAATTACCCGTATATTTAGCAGGTAGGAGAAGATTATCCGGATCTCTATTGCACTTTCTGTCCAAGTGGAACCCGGCAGGGGTGAAAATTCCCGCCCACCCCTGTCATTTTGTCGCATAACTCATTGATAAAGATGTCATTATGTCATCGTTCCTTCATTGGTCCGGAATTTGATCGTCCAAGTTGAGAATAGATTTTAACGAAAAAATTAGCAATATATGGACCTCAATAATTTTACCTTAAAAGCACAGGAAGCTGTGCAAAGAGCCCAGCAACTGGCTCTCGAAAACGAGAATCAATCCATCGAATGCGGACACCTCTTAAAAGGTGTCCTGCTTGTGGATGAAAATGTAGTTCCCCATTTGTTTCAAAAGTTATCTGCCAACCTTTCAGGCTTCACCCTGGCTCTGGATCAGATCCTGAAGAGCTACCCACATGTGTCCGGAGGAGAACAATATTTATCTGATTCTGCCAACAAGGCCCTCAACTACGCCCTGTCCAGCAGAAAGGAATTTGATGATGACTATGTGACACTGGAACACCTGCTGCTGGGCATCCTGCGTACTAAAGATACTGCCAGTCAGCTTCTAAAAGATGCCGGCATCAGCGAAAAAGAATTAAAAGCTGCCATTAAGGAATTTCGCAAAGGGAGCAAAGCCCAAACGCAGTCGGCAGAAGAAACCTACCATGCCCTGGATCGCTATGCTGTCAATTTAAACAAACAGGCCGAAAACGGAAAGCTGGATCCGGTTATTGGTCGTGACGATGAAATCCGCCGCGTGTTGCAAATCCTGTCCCGCCGCACCAAGAACAATCCCATTCTTGTGGGCGAGCCCGGTGTTGGGAAAACAGCCATTGCCGAAGGTATTGCCTTCCGTATAAAAAATAGAGATGTGCCGGAGGACCTGATGAACAAGGAAATCTACTCCCTTGATATGGGAGCTCTCATTGCCGGAGCAAAATACAAGGGGGAATTTGAAGAAAGACTTAAATCGGTGGTGAAGGAGGTGATAGGATCCGAAGGAAGGACCATTCTCTTTATTGATGAGATCCATACCCTGGTGGGTGCCGGTGGTGGCGGAGAAGGAGCCATGGATGCTGCCAATATTTTAAAGCCCGCCCTGTCGCGTGGCGAGCTGCGAGCCATTGGAGCTACTACCCTGGATGAATACCAGAAATATTTTGAGAAAGACAAGGCCCTGGAGAGGCGCTTTCAAAAAGTGATGGTAGATGAGCCTACTGAGGAAGATGCTATCTCCATCCTGCGTGGCATCAAAGAAAAATATGAGAATTTTCATAAAATCAGGATCCGGGACGAGGCCATTCTAAGTGCTGTCCGGTATTCCATCAGATATATTAACGATCGTTTTCTGCCCGACAAGGCCATTGACCTGATCGATGAAGCCTCCTCTCATCTCCGCCTGGAGATGAACTCAAAACCAGTGGCCATTGATGCTCTTGACAGGAAAATACAGCAACTGGAGATTGAGCGGGAAGCCTTTAAACGTGAAAAAGACAAAGAGCGCCTGGAAGAGATCGGGCGTCAGCTATCCGAATTGGAGGATGAGCGCAATCAGTATTCCGCCCAATGGCAGAGTGAGAAAAAGGTGGTTTCAGATATCCAGGACACCAAGCAGGAGATTGAAAATTTCAAATATCAGGCTGAGAAAGCTGAACGGGAAGGCGATCTTGGCAGGGTTGCTGAGATCCGCTACGGACAATTACCCCGGGCAGAAGAGAACCTGGCCGGCTTCATTGAAAAACTAAAAGAGTTTGAAGGCGAAGGCAAACGGCTGGTCAGAGAAGAAATCACCTCAGAAGACATTGCAGAGGTGGTTTCCAAATGGACCGGCATCCCCGTCACCCGGATGTTGCAGAGCGACAGAGAAAAGCTATTGCATATTGAAGAGGAGCTGCATAAGCGCGTGGTAGGTCAGGACGAGGCCATCTCTGCAGTGGCTTCATCTATCCGGAGAAGCAGGGCCGGACTTTCCGACGAGAATAAGCCGGTGGGGTCCTTCCTCTTCCTGGGTACCACCGGGGTAGGAAAAACCGAACTGGCCAGGGCACTGGCCCAATACCTGTTTAATGATGAAGCGCTGATGACCCGGATCGATATGAGTGAATACCAGGAAAAGCACGCAGTTTCCAGGCTGGTGGGAGCGCCTCCGGGATACGTGGGATATGAAGAAGGCGGTCAGCTGACCGAGGCTGTACGCAGGAAACCCTATTCCGTGATCCTCCTTGATGAGATTGAGAAGGCCCATCCCGACACCTTCAATATCCTGCTCCAGGTACTGGAAGATGGACGGCTGACCGACAACAAGGGGCGACTGGCCAATTTTAAAAACACCATCATCATTATGACTTCCAATATGGGATCCGATATCATCCGGGAGAACTTCGGGAACCTGGATGAAGCAAATATGGAGGAAGTGATTGAAAGCACAAAAAACCAGGTCTTTGAACTGCTGAAACGAAGCATGCGGCCCGAGTTCCTGAACCGTATAGATGAACTGGTAATGTTCAAGCCACTAACCCGTGAGAACCTGGATGGAATTATTCGAATTCAGATCAATAATCTCAGTCATCAGCTTTCCAAACAGAATATTTCAATTGAACTGAGCGAGCGAAGCATAAAGTTCCTGATTCACGAAGGATTTGATATGCAATACGGGGCAAGGCCATTGAAAAGGCTGCTTCAGAAAAAGGTCCTGGATGGTCTGTCAATCGCCATACTAGAAGGGACAGTTTCACCTGGAATGCACATTCAGGTGGATGTGGAGGATGGGAAGATTACATTCCATGCGCAAAAATGATTACTTCTCTACTAGCAAACCTAAAAATACGAAAGATGAAATTTAATTATCTGTTCATCCTGCTGCTAGCCCTGATGGTTTCAGTCTTTTGATTTCCTCAAGGGACCAGAAGTTCGTGATCAGCAGTGCTGTTTTTCCACCAAATATTTCCATCTCCGAGAATTTCACCCGTGAACAAATGGCGGATGCCATCAAAAAAACCGAAGGTCTAATCGAAGGAAAGCCTGCAATAAGTTTCAGGTACTCTCTGCAAAATCCACATCGCCTTCACCCAAAGCCTCTGACCATCTGCAGATTGATCCCGCAGATGCAAGAAGCAAATTTGCTCTTTGTGTTTTTTCAATAATTCAACAGGATTCATCCCTGCCCGCAGCAGCCAGTTTAAATCGAGCCCCAGTTGAATATCCCGTATTCTTTTTATGGTCCCCCCGAAATCGTACATCCCGTTGATCACCTCGGAATTATGGTTATGAAGATATATGACAATACCCTTTTCCTTGCCTAATTTTACAATCCTTTGCAAAAGTTTAGCCTGGGCATCCAATTCATCTTCCGTTTTGATTCGCCCGTGGGGTTCTCCCACAGAAGTCCCAAAGGTTCGTCCCCCAACCGCTCCCAGATTAGACATGACCAGGTCCACATCTTCGTAAATCTCCTGGTGCTTACTTTTGTCCTACATCTGTGCCCCGAAGGAAGTTCCAGTGAGCCCAGTTTTATATTTTTCAATTAATTCCCCGATTTGCCGGGTATAGGAATCGCTTCTCCAAGGCTGTTCCATGGTTTCCACAGCATCAAACCCGGCGTAGGTCATATCCGAAAAGATTTCCTTCGTTCCATAGGAGATTATATGCCTGTTCTGCAGAAGAGGTCTTATCAGGAAAATAAATATCTTTGGCCCATAATATCAGGCCCCTTTACAATGAAGTTGTTGTATAATATTGCTCTTATCATTGTAATAGCAATGACCTTCCCCTCCAGTTGTGTGGAGCGTTATCATCCCGACGAAATGTATCTGCGCCCGGGTCTCCTGGTTTTCAACCCGAATTAGATTGTTACGTACAACTGCTCCGAGAGGATGGAGTAAGCCATAATTTCAGTGCCAGTGATCTTTCTGGATTTTACGCTGCAGAGCTGGATACAGCCTTTCTTCGCCCAGGAGTTTTTTTTCAGTTGCAGGTGGTCACCAGTGACGGGAAAGAATACCATTCGGATTTTGACAAGATCAGCCCCGTTCCGGCCATAGATTCTGTGTACTATAAGGTGGAATCCATGAAATATTGGGGCAAGGATGATCCTGTTCCCGGAATCCGCTTTTACGCCGATTTCACCTATGATGACGAGGCCTATGACTACATCCGATGGGAACTTACCGAAACCTACGAGTTTCATAATCCCGATATGGAAGCTTATATACATGTAAACTGGTGGACGGTGAGACCGCTTGAGAAAGAGGAGAATCCACAAGTCTGTTATCTTACACATGAGCTTCCGGCCGTCCACAGCCTATCCACAAAGGAAATCGGATTTGGCTCTTTTAGCAAACCTTTTGACTTTGTTCCCAACGATCAGATGGAACAAAAGCTCCACCACAAATACAGTCTGCTGGTGAGACAGTACTCTCTAGGCCCCGAAGGATACAAATACTGGCACGAATTGGGATCCAACCATCAGGAGCGGGGACAGATATTCGACATGCAACCATCCCTGTTGAACTCGAATATCTGCAACATTGCAGATGAAAACGAAAAGGTACTGGGGTTTTTCACAATGTCCTCGATGCAGGAAACTCGGGCATTCGCGGAGGAAATTCCGGGATTTGACACCAGCCCCCTCCCCAATTATTGCATGCCGGTAGACCGAGGACCCGGATCCAACCAGCCTACGAACTATCCTTCCTACTTTGCCCGGGCCAGCTATGAAGGGACATCAGTCTACGCTGAAGTAAATAAACACTGCGTCGATTGCAGGGAATATAAGAACAGTACAGCTGTGAAGCCCGATTTCTGGTAGGCTGTTTACTTCGGTAGTCCTTGCCAATTTACCTGGTGAACATTAAAATCTGAGTATCAAACTTCCGGCAAAAAAAGCCCTTAGTTGCGAGCACCTCTTTTCGGTGCAAAGTGAACCGTAAAAGCCAAAGAACATAGCGAACTTTTACTTCCCCCTCCGGAGGTTTAATAAAAATTCGGCAAATAAGGAGTTCAGACCATACAGTTCCTTGAAGAAGGAGCGCAAGGTGAAAATGCTCAATATGAAACAGTTGGAATAAATTGCACGCTAGGGGTGATTTGCCTGGTTCTCTTTATTTGCTGCAATGCAAGCGGTGGATGAAGTAGAACGAACACAAAACCACCACCATAAACAGGAGCAGAAAGTGCAGGAAGCCGAATTGTTGAACAATCCACCCTCCCAGCAAGGGAAAGATGGCGGGAAGAATATTCCCGGCGCCTGCAATGCCGGTATAAAGGGCCCGGTTGGTATTGCCGGTTACTTCAAGCAACACCCCATTCATGGTAATGCTATAGGAGGCAAATACGATCCCGCCCAGAAAAAACACCACGTATAATGTGGATATTGAGGGCATAAGAAGCATCAGCAAGGGGGCGCTCAATGCCAGCGCTGTATTCAGGTATAAGAGGTAACGGTATTTGAATCTCCGGGAATATAGGAACAGGAGCATACCTGTTAACACTCCACCAATCACTTTAAACAACAATAAATTCCCGATATTAATTTCATTGCCTTCGAAATTTCCTTTGGCGTAGAGGATCATAAATGGAAATAGTGTTGAACTGATCCCCATGGTATTGATAAAACCTAGAAAGTAGAACAGTTTTTTGTTCTCCTTCAGTTCTTTACGAATCAATTGAAAGAAATGACGCGGACCTTTCACCTGCATTTTTGAAGGAACCACTTCCTTAATGTTCCAGAAACCCAGTGAAGCTATGCTCAGGGCAATAAAACCAACAAAAAACATGCTGGAGTAATTAGCCGGATAACTCTGGCTGTTCAGCATATGCCTCGCCAGGAAGGCCGAACTGAAAAGGATGGTACCATTTATTACCAGCCGGACAGAGAAGAATGGCTTTCGTGAATTTTCAAGAAGGGATTTTCCCAGGATATCGGTATAGCTGATATTTGAAAAAGCGCCTCCCATAGAAAAAATAGTAATCAGCAGAAAGATGAATCCTATTTCATAATCCCCGGCGATCTTTGAAGAATAGAATAGCATGATTCCCATGAGAAGCAACGCAAACATCCTCAAATTAATACCTGATAAAAGGAATTTTTTCTTAAAAGCGAAATTACTGATAAACGGGGCAAAAATGAGCTGTGTAAAGCTTGATCCGCCCAGCATGATAGCAGTAAGAATGCCTATATGCATGGCAGTACCCCCTGCATCAGCCATCATGGCCGGAATAATCGTATCTACATCTATGAAATTAGTGGCAAAAGCCAGGAATCCGGCATGCCACAGTAAGGAGGAGTAATTGCGTTTTGATATGGAAGAGGTCAGCTTCACCTAGATTCCCAGGATCTTAGCATCCACAAAAAAGCTAGACTGTACTTCAATGGTATGATCTGACAGGATAATCTTATCCGCTTGGATTTCATCTTTCAGGAGTGAATTAAAACAGTGTAAATTTCAGGTTTATAAAACGCATCATGTCTTCCACCTCAAGCGATACTTCTTCAATGATGCGTTCAATTTCTCCGCCAAATATTTTTCCCATTACTGCTCCGTTCATGGTAGAAACATATACCTGGCCATCAGATTTTTCATATACAGCAAAGGTCTTGGGCATCATATTTCCTATCTTCTTTCGATCATCTGCACTCAGCATATCTGCAGAATATTTACCAGAACAATACTTAATGATCTTATAATTTCCAATGGAATATCCCCCATTCATGATCGCTTCCTGGTTCTGATCGATAACCCCGGTCACATGCCACCCCTCTTTGCCATTGATCCGATCCGACATGACTGAAACGGTTTTTTCAAAATCATAGGGGCTTCTAAACTCTTTTACCATCATCTCGCCAGATGAGATGTTGACAACCACTCCTGAGAAGATGATCCCGGCAATAAATCCAAAAATAATAAATACTATGTTGCGAGCTTTTGTTTTCATTGGTTTTGTTTTTTATTGTTAATCCTCATTCACACATATTTCTCCCTGCCTGATCTTACGCATGGTCATCCATGTCACATAAATTACCGTGGCAATGGTAAGCGCGAACAATATGAATGCCAGGTATTTATATATGTTCTGGCCTGTAACCTGGTAAGCGACTACCGATGCTATGGTAATGGCATCCAGTGGAAAAGTAAATGCCCACCAGGAGATAAAGAACTTGATCTTTCTGAAACTTTTGTAGAGAAAAAGAATCAGCACCACAAAGAAGTAGGCCAGGAATAAGAGCAGGACCGCAAATGCATCCCAGCTCTGGGCAATTCGCATATAGGCTATAAAACCAACTGCCGGAGGTGCGATCAGGATAAAAAGGGTCGGGATAAACTTTTGCGGCAACTGATGGTGGAATATGGCCCGGTTTAAGAAGATTGTGAACAATACAATCCAGAAGAAGAACCCCACTGCAAAATAGAAGAAAGAGAGCCCCTTGGGCATAAACTCCACCCCGACTACCGGGATAAGCATATTTCCGACCACGGGAATAAACCATGCCGGATTCATAAACTGAATTTCGAAGTTATGCTGGATCCAGAAACTAATGGTGTAAAACATTAATACGGTGTGCAGCAGTAAACCTACCCACCAGAAAATCATGGATAGAAATGGCCAGAATCCCAGAAATGCTATGGACAGCAATAAGAATGAAATTGAGATGGCCGAGAAAAAGTTAATCCGTATCCTGTGCTTAAAATCAGCTACTACCTCTTCATAGTATCGTATGACTTTTCGCCCATATAGAAAGGTGATAAGTAAGAAAAGTCCAAGTGTAAAAAAAAGAAGCACATCATAGATCACCTTTGGCATCCACTGCATATGGTAAAATTTATTGAAAACGACCGTCAGGCCTGAAAGCCCCATAATAATGGAGTAAGCAGTAATGGGGAAAAATTGTAATTTCTCTTTCATTAATTCTTATTTAAAATCGCCCGCAAAGATCTTATAATAATTCTGGATCATAATTAAACCTTAACAGTAAGTTCATAGCCTTTTAACTATCATTTTTCAATTTTTTTACTGCTTATTTGGGATAATGATTTGGTGTCCTGCAAAAACAGGCAGAAATTAGCCAGACCAGACTCTCGCCTTGCATAATTTCCATCAAGACGCTTTTTAAATGAGAATATTCTCATTATATTTGCGTCGAAATATAGTCTATGCTGAGAAGAAAACTAGCAAATACACTTGTAGAAATAAGGGAAATCAGATCGTTTTTATATGAAGAAATTAATTGCAGTTCTATCTAGCAATGGATTGCTTGACGGAAGCCTGAACTTTTTTGCTAATTATTGTGATCACTAAAGCACCGCACAAAGGTTCACTCAAACTGGCAATCGCCAGTGGAAAGGGAGGAACGGGTAAGACAACAGTGGCTGTCAATCTTTTTCATTTCCTGTCGAAAAACTATTCTCTTAAAACACAGTTGATCGATTGTGACGTGGAAGAACCTAATGACCTGCTCTTTATTCATGATTTTGAATTGGAGTCGGAGGACATTGCCACACAACTGATCCCGGTTATAGACAATGACAAATGCACCTATTGCAGGAAATGTGTCAACTATTGCGAGTTCAATGCCATCGTAGTGATCCCTCCTGTCTCCTTTGCAGAAGTCAATCCAAGCCTATGTCATTCCTGTGGAGCATGCCTTGTGGCTTGTGAAGATGGGGCCATCTCAGAACATCCGACAGAGATTGGTCGAATCAGGAGCTACAAAAATGGTCAGGGGGGAATTCTTACCGAGGGCAGGCTAAAAATCGGATCCGCCATGCAGACCATGCTCATCAAGGATACAAAACAGCATGCCCGGGAGGATATGGATGTGATTATTTTTGATGCACCTCCCGGAACCAGCTGCCCTGTTGTAGAGACTGTGGCTGATGCCGATTATGTGATCCTGGTCACCGAGCCAACCCCTTTTGGTTTGTATGATCTTAAACTTACTATTGAGATGCTGAGAGAAATCCAGCAGCCCTTCGGTGTGATAATCAATAAAGCAGGCATTGGCGATCAAAAAGTCCATGCTTTTCTTGCAAAACAGAAAATTGAATTGCTGGGGGAGATTCCATACAGCAAGACCTATGCTTCAAACTATGCTGCCGGTGATATTTTAAATAAGATCAGCTTTGATACTGAAACACAGTACAAAGCCATTATAAGTAAACTAATGGCCCGTTATACTTGAGATGAAGGAGATTACAATTTTAAGCGGTAAGGGAGGAACCGGAAAAACATCCA
>JAOZQY010000036.1 GCA_029931975.1 Bacteroidales bacterium
GTTATAAGCAGCCCGATGGAAAAACCAGTACCAAGGTAGAGATACCGGTGAAGGGTAAGGTAATGGAACTGGACGAGACCTCTGATAACTTCCGTTTCTCTGCTTCCATTGCTGAGTTTGGACTGATCCTCAGAGATTCCAAATATAAGGAGGATGCCTCCATGGAGCATGTGATCGCCATGGCCAAAGCTGCCAGGGGTGAAGATGAAGAAGGTTACCGATCGGAATTTATGAAGCTGGTCAAATTGGCCGACTCACTGAAGGAGTGGAGTGCCGACAAATAGAAGTAAACTCTATTACCAAAAATAATTGATGGTGATGAGGCTGTCCCGACCCGTCGCGGCAGCCTCAATTTTTTACAATGAAGCTATATCAATAGGTCCAAAGCGAGCAGCAAATATTAAAGTAAATGATTAAGGAGATCTTTGACGATCATTGTTAACTTTATTCTGAACTAAAACCCTTAAGATGAAAAAGATATTTCTCCCTGTATTGATGCTTGTCTTTCTTTCAAATTGTACGCAGAAGAATTCCGGATGGAACTCTTTAATCATAGATAACACTCTTGAGGGATGGCATATTTTTCAGGATAATGGTTCAAAGAAAGGATGGATTGTTGAGGATAACACCTTGATCTTTAACGGGGTTTCGGATATGGAAACAGGAGAAGGAGATGCCAGCCTGTTGTCCGACAAAGTTTATGGAAACTTTGAAATAAAGTTTGACTGGCAAATTGTTCCCGGGGGTAACAGTGGTTTTATGTGGGGCGTGAATGAGGACGAAAAATATCACTATCCTTATCAGACCGGACAGGAAATTCAGATTCTGGATCCTGCAATCTATAAAAATCCTACTATAGCTCTCGGAGGAGATATTGAGGTGAATAATGCTATTGAGGACTTGGAAGCCCGCAAACATTTTGTGGGGGCTTTGTATGATTTGTCAGCTCCTTCAAAAACTGATGTTGCCAGGCCAGCCAATCAATGGAATACCTATCTTATCAAAATCGATTATAACTCCAATCTTGGAGAGGTAATTCTAAATGATGTATTGATCAATTCATTCCCCCTTGCAGGACCCGGATGGGAGGCTATGTTTCAGAAGAGCAAATTCAACAGACCTGACGAAGCAGAATATCTTGGTGATGAACGCTGGAAGGGTTTTGGCAAATATTCAGAAGGCCATATCTGTTTTCAGGATCATCCTGGAAAGGTAAGTTTCAGAAATATTAAGATTAAAGAGCTGGATTAATTTCTACTAAGCTGATAATTATATAGAAGTATTCTATATTACGTATAAACACGTAATAAAACGTATATATAAGTAGTATTACTGATATTTAAGTTGTAATATTGCTTTATGGAAGATCTTACAGCAAAGGAAGAAGAAGTTATGCAGATCCTTTGGGATCTCGATAAAGCATTGGTACGGGATATAATGAGAAAGCTGCCAAACACCAAACAGCCATACACCACAGTAGCTTCCATAGTTAGAATACTTGAAAAAAAAGGCTTTGTCAGCCATAAGCCCTATGGCAAAACTCATGAGTACTTCCCGCTTATTTCCAAAACAGAATACCGCAGGCGGAAATTTAAAGGCCTGCTGACTCACTACTTTGATAATTCTATTGAGAGTGTGGTTTCCTTCCTTGCAAAGGAAGAGAAGCTCAGTCCGAAAGAGTTTGAAGAACTTACAAAAGTGATCGCTAAAGAATCTGAAAACCAAAAGAAAGATGATACTAAATGATCTGATCGTTTTCATTTATGAATCCGGAATTTGCCTGGCTGTCCTGTTTGCCATGTACTGGCTTTTTCTTAGGAAGGAGACTTATTTCCACTTCAATCGTTTCTATTTACTTGGTAGTGTAATAGTTGCATTCACACTTCCTCTTATAAAACTTGGCTTATTTGAAAATGGCAATGATATATCCGCACTTGGAGGTATCTCGAACGTAGTGGATACAATTAGAATCCCTGCAATAACAATTGAGGCAGGATCCGGATATACATTCAGTCTGTCGAACAGCTGGCAGAACCTGGTGCTTGTTGCTTATCTGGCAGGTACTTTTCTTCTTCTGGCCAGAACTATTCTGGGAATAGCACGGGTAACAATGTTGAAAAGGAGGGGGAGAGTGGTCAGGCACAAGGCATACTCTATTGTTTTTATGGAGCAAAAACTGGCTCCATTTTCATTTCTGAAAACCATCTATATAAATGAGTCATTGACTGAGGCTCAGGATAGAGCTTACATTATCAGTCATGAAAGAATTCATATCAGGCAATTGCACACCTATGATAATCTTTTCGTTGAATTCTTCCTTGCCATTTTCTGGTTCAATCCATTTATGTGGTTTCTAAAGGGAGCTTTACGAAATACGCATGAGTATCTGGCCGACAATGGAGTTCTAAAAGGAAACACAAGTCGGACAAGATATCAATCCCTCCTCCTGAAGCAGATTCTTGGCTTCTCGCCAATGCCTGTTACCAGTAGCTTTAACTCAACAATTAAAAAAAGAATTAAAATGATGTGTAAAAATAAATCATCCGTTCTGGCAAAGTTTAAACCTTTGCTTTTGGTTCCCGTAATTACCTTTCTTATGCTGGTTTTTGCATGCAATGAAGAACCGGCACAACCTGCAATGGAGAATTTGCAGGGGATATCAGCCGATGAGCTTGAGGCAGTGACCAATCCACCTGAGGGAGTAATTGAAAGTCCTGCGGAAACTGACCCGGTAGAGCATGAAATATTCTACATTGTAGAAGATATGCCCGTATTTAATGGCGGAGATGCTGCCATTGAATTCCGTAAATTTATTGCTCAAAACCTCCAATACCCGGCGAGGGCCGCAGAAAACGGTACCGAGGGCCGTGTAATAATCCAATTTACTGTAAATAGCAGAGGAAAAGTGGTAGACGCAATGGTTGTCAGAAGTGTAGATCCGGATCTGGATAAAGAGGCTCTGAGGGTGGTTAACTCCTCTCCGGAATGGGAGCCCGGGAAACAAAAGGGCAAAGCTGTGAATGTGTTATTCACCTTCCCCATAAACTTTGTAACCCAGTAAAATACTGGACGATAGCAAGGGGAGCAATTCTGACTATGCTTATCCTTCCAGCTTGGTGTAGTACTTACTGACCATGGCGGCGCCTACGATGCCTGCTTCATTCATCAGTTTGGCAGGGACCACTTTGGCTTTGGTGGTAAGGTGGTGGAAGAATTTATCGCCCTTCTTGCTGGCACCACCACCAATGATGATCAGATCGGGCCATACCAGTTCTTCCATGCGGAGAAGGTACTCGTTAAAACGGCCGGCCCAGGTGTCCCAGTCCAGGTCATTCTTTTTCCGGGCGGCATCGGTGGCATATAATTCCGCATCGGCACCATGGAGGAGAATATGGCCCATCTCAAGGTTGGGGACCAGTTCTCCATTGGAGAAGACAACGGTACCCAGTCCGGTTCCTACGGTGACAAGGAGCAGGGTACCTTTGTGTCCATTTCCGGCACCGAATTTTACCTCGGCCATGCCGGCGGCATCCGCATCATTAACCACATGAACTTTGCAGCCTGTTGCTTTTGAAAAGAGCTTGTTGAGGTCTTTATCGATCCAGCTATTATCCACATTAGCAGCAGTACGGGCCACGCCCTGCTGTATGACACCCGGGAAACCAGCTCCCACCGGACCTGTCCAGTCAAAGTGCCTGGTGATTTTTTTCATCACCTTGGCCACTGCTTCAGGAGTGGCAGGTTGTGGGGTGGGGATGCGGTACCTTTCAGTAATCAGCTCACCTTTCTTCGTGTCAACGATGGCACCTTTAACGCCGGAACCTCCGATATCAATTCCCAGGATCTTCTTCATTTCAATTTTATCAGGTTTAAAATTAGTTTTTTTTAGGACCCAGCCGAAATTATTGAGATGAAAATGGTTCAGCATGGTAATATTTTCCTTAACTTACTAATAAGAGCATACTCATTAGCATATTCAGAAATGGAAGATCAACCAGTTTATAAGTGGAATACGAAGAATATCCTCGTTGTAGAAGATGACGAAACAAGTGCCTATCTGCTGGGTGTTTTTTTGAAAGATACGGGGGCTCACATCTCCTATACCACCGATGGAAATAAGGCGGTTGAGTTTGTTCGAAAGCACCCCGAAACCGATCTGGTTCTGATGGATATTCATCTTCCAGATAAAGAAGGTTTCACGGCCACCAGGGAGATCAAGTCCTTCCACAACAAGGTGGTGGTTATTGCACAGACGGCGTATGCGTTCTCCATGGATCATCTGGAGGCCAAAGAGGCAGGTTGCGACGACTATCTTACCAAACCTCTGAATATGTGTCTGCTACTTGATAAGATGAACGGGTACTTTTCCTGACTGCCTATTCAAATACCGCTTTATACAGCATGTTGCTTTCCACTGCTTCCCTGCTAAAATAATCCCGGTGGTACAGATTATTGATGTAGAGGGGAGTTTGATCCATGTAGTGGGGCGAAGCTGGTATGCCGGATGTTCCAGTTGGGATTACCGTTAATGACTGGTCCCAATCGGCTGTATGGAAGATATGCCGTTCGGAGGCTCCGTGGTTCGCGATAAAACTTTGTCCTTTTGGATAGCTGTATGGAGATACCGTATGGGAGCTTCCTCCTATGGAATAGGGTCCCCGGTTGACCTTGAATAACTTCTCAACGATGGGAACGCTGCCCATGGGGTGCATGATGGCAACTTTGTGCAATTTACCCCATTCCCAGGAAGATACATCGGATCCGAACATGGAGGCGATGGTATCCATGGAATGCTGGAAAGCGGTCCGGATGTTGTCCTGGAAACTTTCAGTAAGATCGGGAGTATTTATATTGTCGCACCACAGGGATTGTCCGCTTACTCTGGTTTTCTCCACAAGGTTCTTGGCTATGGGGCCATAAGCAAGTTGACTGTAGTGCTCACCAAGTTCATCCTGGAACATGGCCCTGTTGAGCTCCATAAACATGATCTCAAATATCAGGGCGGCTGCTGAGGATGACTTCATATCATAATCCCAGTCCGCCAGTGCCTGGTACGCTGCCTGGTATTCTCCGCTGGTATGATCCTGCAGGGCATCCAGGTAAAGGGGAGTCATTTTTTTGGCAAAATGTGAGTGCTGGTCGCGCTGCATTCTTTTGAAATCCTCCGTTCCAAGCACCTCTTTTTCTTCCAGCATCTCACGGATTCTTCCGATGCGCCAGGGCATGCTGAACCATGATCCGATATAGTAGGGATAATCTTCGTCCACGGTTTTATTATTAGCGCTTGAAACATAGCCACACCCGGGGTTATAGGACATGGGTAGCTCCTCGAAAGGAACCTGTCCCTGCCAGTCATAGAGCGAGGTATCGCCCGGATAGACCAGGATGCCCCCGGAATTCCTGATGGGAACCCCAGCTGAAGTCTGTAAACCGATATTTCCGAAGCGGTCGGCATAAACAACATTTTGACTGACCGAATTGAAGGTACTAAGCGCATCCCTGAACTCCTCCCAGTTAGCAGCACGATTCAGAAGGTAGATAGTTCGAAGTTCATTGCTAAACTCATTGCCCTGCCATCGAGCCGACATCACTTTATCCTTCAAACCTTTAAATTCACTGATCACCGGTCCACGGTGGGTAAAGCGGTTGATTCGGATTTCAGGTTCATCGGCTCCCTTAACCATAATTTTCTCCTCTACGATGCGCATATTCATCCACGCACCATCCAGCAGGTACTGATTGCTGTCGGCCGGGTTGATGGTTTCCAAATAGAAATCCAGGTCGTCTACTGTCACATTGGTCATGCCCCATCCTATATCCTCATTGTGTCCTGCAATGATATAAGGTGCACCCGGTAAGGAAACACCAGTCACATTCAGTTCTCCCTCGATTACCTGGTGCATCTGGTACCAGATGCCCGGGGCCATTAGTCCCAGGTGCATATCATTGGCCATAATAGGCATGCCGGTTTCGCTCTTTTTTCCCGAAACAGCCCAGTTGTTGGAGGCCTCAAATACCTGCAGCCCCAACTCGTCGATTACTTTAATGGCATCATTCATGGCCGATTTAAGCTCAAGGCCCTTGTTGGATTTCATATAGTCAGGAAAAACAGGTAGGTCCTGTAAAGTAAGGTCGGGAAGCAGTTCCTGGAACAGGGTGTCAGAAACGATCTGCTGGATCTTATAGAGTGCCATATCGGTGTTCCATCCCGAGGAGAGATCCCAGGCCATGTAGCCGATCAGGTTGAAAGAATGAAGCAGTTCCCAGGGATCGGGTTTGTAACCCAGCATGGTAAATTCGAAGGATAAATTCTTCTGATTTTGTTCAATGAACTGGTTGACCCCATCAGTAAATGCCTCCAGGGTTTTGAGGATGTGAGGATCGGTCTGATCCATCACCCGCTGTGATTTTGCAGGGAAATCAAGTGCTCTGAAGAGCATATCGGCCTCCACCAGTCCGGGATCAAGCACCTCAGAAAGACGTCCGGTAGTTATTCTTCTCAGCAGGTCCATTTGCCACAAGCGGTCCTGGGCCATCACATAGCCAACTGTGCGGTAAAGATCCTCTTCGTTGTCTGCGTAGATATGGGGAATTCCAAGTGAATCGCGGAAGACAGTAACCGGAGCCGAGAGAGAAGTCAGATCGACGCCCTTGTTGTAATCTGGCAGTGCCCTTGTTTTTACACTGTTCAGAAAAATCATGCCGCCGGCCATAGCCAGCACAATCACAAGCAGAATAATGCTTAGAATTCGCTTCAAGATTTTCATTGAGAATTAGCTTGGGGGTTATTGGTTTATGTATAGTCTGGCTTCTACCTTCACTGGTTGATGATCACTGTATTTAAAACCAACATCAATGGTTTTTACATTGGTCAGCTCCACATTGGGCGATGCCAGAAAACAATCGATGACTGTGGTAGGAGAGCTGGAGGGATCATAAGGGGTGGCTACACGCCTGTTGCTTGGAAGCGTAGAGTCGAAGGCCCATTTCCAATCCGCAGCGGGGAAATCCTTCTCCACAAAAGTGAGGTTTTCTTTGTCAAAAACATGGGAAGGAAATTCCGGTGTGAGCCCGTAAGGGGTCTGGTTCCAGTCTCCTCCCACAATAACATAATTTCCTTTTTCATATTCAGAGAGCAGATAATCACCAAGATAGGCCATTTGTTGTTTTCTGAGGGAGCCATCGTCGAAGGCCGAGTTGTGGGTATTGATAAGGACCAATTCTTTCTGATTGCTTAGCAGGTAACGGTTGACCAGAAAGCAGCGGTCAAGCATAAATAATTTCACGGGCCAGGTATAGTTTCCCGGGAAACTGTATCGTTCAACGCTGACAGGAGCCTGCTTTGTAAGGGTCTGCAATCCTGACTCCACCTTTCCCATGGGTTCCGAAACAGGTATGGGAACGAAATCCACTTTATAGTTTATTCCAAAACTGCTGTGATAGCCCTGAAACTGATCCTTAATTCGTTGGTATTCATTAATATGGTAACTCCTTTTCGAATTGCGGTCCACCTCCTGCAGCATGATAAAATCAAAATCACGAAACGACTCCAGGGAAAGGCATATTCCTTCCATGTTGCGGATCACCCCATCCTTTTCGGGCCGCATCTGTTCCCCACCGTCGTAGAAGAAGTCCATGGATGCATCCAGACCGGCATATCCGATGTTCCAGATTACCAGCCTGATCGGCAAAGAGTCGGATATGATACCTGGCTCATCTTCAATTGCTTGACTTGTGATTTCAGCGGGACGAAAGTCATCTATCGTAGCATAAAGCAGGAAGAGTAGAAACGCAGCTACCAGAGCAAGGACGACATAAATTAGCGGACGAATGATTTTCATTTTTATGTAGTTGGTTTCTAAAAGTACACAATAATCTGTTTCCACGCTGATGGCTGATTGGAAATTATTCCTAAATTGCCCACGCTAAATCTAAACTTCTATGAAAAACCGACTGTTCTCCATCGGACTTTTATTGGTCTTCTCTATCTCGCTGATCGCTCAGGATGCGGATACCACCTTCTCGGACAAAGCAGAAAAAGTTAAAACCGGATTCACCCTGGGAGGTGTTCCTGTGGTGGCCTATGATTCAGATATTGGTTTCAAGTATGGCGCACTGGTTAATCTCTATTGGTATGGGGATGGATCGCGCTATCCGCAATACGATCATTCGCTTTATGTGGAATGGTCCCGGACCACCAAGGGAAATGGCATTAACCAGGTCACTTACGAAACTGACAAATTGTTGCCGGGCATCAGGTCGCTTTTTGAGGCGAGCTATCTGACCGAAAAAGCATTGGATTTCTATGGTTTTAATGGTTATCAGGCGGTATACAACCTGGATTATGAAGGGGAGTATGACAATGCCGGGAATGCCAACCGGCTTTTTTACAGGCATTCCAGGCAGCTTTTAAGGCTCAAAGGCGATTTCCAGGGCGAAATTCTTGGGCAAAGATTACGTTGGCTGGGAGGTATTGCATATTACGGGAACTCTATCGATTCAGTGGATGTTGCTGGTTTGAACGAAGGCAAATCTGATGATCTGCTGTCGTCGAATTCGCTTTATGGTAGTTATGTGGACTGGGGAATGATCAAGGAGGACCAGGCCAAAGGGGGAAATCATACCATTCTGAAGGCTGGACTAATTTACGATACGAGGGACAATGAACCCAATCCATTCACGGGTATCTGGTCGGAAATTCAGTTGCACTATGCACCCTCCTTCCTGAGTAATACCGATTATAGTTATGCCCGTATTGTTCTGACACACAGACAGTATTTTACACTGATTCCGGATTGGATGAACCTGGCATACAGGGTCTCATACCAGGGGAAAATTGCAGGAGAGATGCCATTCTATATGATGCCTTTCATGTTCCAGACTGCTCCCAAACTAACCAGAGATGGTGTGGGTGGATCTAAAACGGTTCGTGGGGTCAGACGTAACAGGATTGTGGGTGACGGTTTTGCCTTTGCAAATATTGAATTCAGGGGAAAAGTCCTGAAGACATCCCTGTTTAAGCAGAATTTCTATATCTCGCTTTCTGCCTTTGTGGATGCGGGAATGGTTACCCAGAAATACGATTTTGATACTTCGGGAATGCCGGGCAGCTTGCCGGGCGATTTCCCTGACCAGATCCTTGATCTGAATGCCAGGGAGGTCCCCCATGTGGGCTATGGAGGTGGTGTTCATTTTGCTCTGAATCAGAACTTTATTGTTACCGTAGATTATGGGATGGCAGCGAAGAAGGCAGATGGTGACACCGGATTGTATATTAATCTGAACTACCTGTTCTAGACGACTGATCATCGGGATCCCACTCCTGGTAGAATCTGTCCAGGAACTGCAGCATATAGCTATGACGTTCCTCTGCCATCTGTTTACCTGTGGAGGTATTCATAAGGTCTTTCAGCTTCAATAATTTTTCATAGAAGTGGTTGATAGTGGGTGCATCCGATTTATGATACGCCTTAGAATCTTTGTACTCCTGTAAGGGCATGTCCGGGTTGTGGATCGGCCGGTTTTTAAATCCTCCGTAATTAAATGCCCTGGCAATGCCGATGGCCCCGATGGCATCTAAGCGGTCTGCATCCTGAACAATCTGAAATTCAATGGTAGAGATCATATTCTGGCTGAATCCTCCCTTGTATGAAACATGTTTGATGATGGCCTCTATATGCTCCACCATTTCCTGTTTCACCCCCTGTTTCATCAGGAATTCACGAGCCATCCGACCTCCCTGCTCATCATCACCGCCATTAAATTTCGCATCAGAAATATCATGCAAAAGGGCAGCCAGCTCGATGGTCATCAGATCGCCCGATTCCTCGCGTTTGTGGATATGCCGGGCCGTAAGCCAGACCCGTTCAATATGGTACCAGTCATGCCCTCCCTCGGCTCCGGCCAGGGTCTCTTTCACAAACGTGATAGTTTCTTCTATGATTGGCTCCATATCTACTATTCACTCAGCACTTAAGTTTAGCGTAGCTAAACCATCCCTGCAAATCCCATAAAAGCCAGGGCCATCAAACCGGCCACGATAAAGGCGATGGGAACTCCCTTCAGCCGTTTGGGGACATTGAGGAGGTCCAGTTGTTCGCGGATCCCGGAAAATGTGATCAGGGCGAGCCCGAAGCCAAGAGCATTCCCGGTAGCATAAAACACACTTTCCAGCAGGCTGAAGTCCTTCTGAACGGCCAGTACAGCTACACCCAGTACGGCGCAGTTGGTGGTAATCAGTGGCAGGAAGATGCCCAGGGCCTGGTAGAGTGGAGGGGAAATCTTCTTCAGGATAATCTCTACGAGCTGAACCAGGGAGGCGATGACCAGGATGAAGGTGATGGTTCGCATGTAGACAATGTCGAGTGGGACCAGTACCGAATAGTAGATCAGATAGGTAACCAGGGTTGCAATAACCATGACGAAGGTGACGGCTCCGGTCATCCCGATGGCAGTCTCTACCTTACTGGAGACACCAATAAAAGGGCAGATGCCCAGAAACTGGTTGAGCACAATGTTGCTGACAAATACTGCAGCGATGATGATCAGGATATATTGCATGGTCAGGAGGTTTTTTCTTTAATCATATTGGCAAGAACAATCAGGTATCCCAGTGCTAAAAAGGCACCCGGGGGAAGTATAAAGAGCAGCAGTCCGTCTCCACTGATCAGCTTCATCCCAAAGAATGCTCCACTGCCAAGGAGTTCTCTTACTGCTCCCAGAATGGTGAGTGCCATGGTGAATCCGATACCCATCCCGGCTCCGTCCACTATGGAGGACCAGACGGTATTCTTGGAAGCAAAGGCTTCGGCTCTTCCCAGAACAACGCAGTTGACCACAATCAATGGGATAAAGAGGCCCAGCGCATCGAACAGGGCAGGGACATACCCCTTCATCACCAGTTCTACCACGGTTACAAAGGCAGCAATGATGACGATAAAGGCAGGAATTCGTACCTTATCCGGGATCAGGTTTTTCACAAGAGAGACCACCAGGTTCGACATTATCAGTACAAAGGTGGTGGCAAGTCCCATTCCCAATCCGTTGGTGGCCGAGGTGGTCACGCCAAGTGTGGGGCACATTCCAAGGATAAGAACAAAGACAGCGTTCTCTTTTAAAAGTCCTTTGCTAAAGTTTTTCCACTGGTTCATATCAATTTTCTTTTTGACTTTCCATAAATGCTTCGTAGGCACGAGTAACTGCATCACAATAGGCCCTGGAGGTGATAGTTGAGGCGGTTATGGCATCCACATCGCCCCGGTCCTTTTTTACTGCCAGTTTAAAACTATCGGGATGTTTGCCCATGAACTGTACACTGAAATCACTTTTACCCTTCTCCATTTTATTGCCCAGTCCGGGGGTCTCTGAATGTTTGATCACCGCAATATCGATGATGGTGCCATCGGGGGCAAATCCCACCATCAGCTTAAACTCTCCGCTGAATCCTTTATTGGTAAAGGTTTCCACGGCGGTTCCCAGGACCGCTTCACCCTTTCGTGCAGTGTACAGGTAAATACTGTCGCCGTCGACAAACATGCTTTTTACTTCCTGGGAAGGTTCGTTGTCAAACCCCGGAACTACTATCTGGATCGCTTTGTTCTTCTTCTTCAGTTCGGCCAGCCGTATGGGCTCCTTGGTCAGTGCAAAAACCGATCCCAGCAGTCCTGCTGCTACCAGGGTTACAACCACCAGCGTGGCGGTCATGTTGATGAAAGTGGATTCTGTCTTAGACATGTTTCACCTCCTTTCCAAAACGTTTCGGTTTAACAAATTTGTTGATCAGTGGTGTAAAACCATTAAAAATCAGAATGGCAAACTGTACTCCTTCAGGGTAGGCTCCAAAGACCCGGATCAGTACCGTTACCACACCTATACCCACTCCGTAGATGATCATTCCTTTATGGGACATAGGTGAAGTGACATAATCGGTGGCCATGTATATGGCCCCCAGCATGAGTCCACCGCTTAAGAGGTGAAACAGTGGATCGGCAAAGCGATCGGGATTGGCCAGCCAGAGGATTCCTGAAAAAACAACCACCGTAGCCAGAATGGTAATTGGAATATGCCAGGAGATAATCTTCCGGTACAGCAGGTAGCACATTCCAAGCAGAAGGGCCAGTGCCGAGACTTCTCCGGCCGAACCCATTGTTTTTCCCATCAACAGATGAAGGAAGGAGGGAACCCGGGGCATGATCTCAGCCACGGTCTGGGTCGCCAGTCCCTCTTTCATTAAGCCCAGGGGAGTGGCACCTGTGACCGCATCGGTATAGTTCATCCACTGTCCCACTTCGGGCCAGGATGTCATGGCCACCGGGAAGGAGATAAAGAGAAATACCCTTCCTACAAGTGCAGGATTAAATATATTGTTTCCCAGCCCGCCAAAGGTCATTTTTCCAATTCCCACGGCTGCCAGGGCACCAATCATCACAATCCAGAAGGGAATGTTTGTTGGGAGACAAAAGGCCAGAAGCATCCCGGTTAACATGGCTGATCCGTCCAGGTGAGTGGGTTTAACCTTCATCATATATTTCTGAATCAGGTACTCAAACAGGATGCAGGATACAATCGAAACCGTGGTTACCACGATCATCCCGATCCCGAAAAAGAAGACCGATACTGCCAGTGCCGGAAGTAGTGATATAATCACCCCATACATCAGTTTAGGAACCGATTCGTCCGTATAGGCATGTGGTGATGGTGATACAATGAATTTATTCATCTCTATGGATATAATTTTTAAACAGCTGAGCTTGCTCGCATGATTTTTCCAACTTCCCCTTTGCCCAGCCTTATATAGTCGAGCAGGGGACGTGAAGAGGGACAGGTGTAACTACAGCTTCCGCATTCAATACAGTCCATCACCTTCTCCGGCTCCATACCTTCATACAGGCTCTTTTCGGAGAGGGTCATCAGCAGGTAAGGCTCCAGACCCATGGGACAGACGGTGACGCATTTGGCACAGCGAATACAGGGCTTAACTTCCTTTCGTCGGGCCTCGTCTTCATTCATGAGAAGAATTCCCGAGCTACCTTTTACAACAGGTACATCAATTGTTGAAAGAGCCCTCCCCATCATAGGACCGCCATTGATCACCTTGGCCGTATTCTCAGGAAGTCCCCCGGCCTGCTCAATAAGGTAGGATACTGGTGTTCCGATCCTTACCTGAAAGTTGGAGGGTTTCTCAAGCGATTTTCCTGTCACTGTTACCACCCGGTCGATGAGGGGGCGGTTTTTCATTACGGCTTCGTAGGTAGCCAGTGCGGTTCCCACATTAAAAACCACTACACCCACATCGATGGGAAGTCCCCCGGACGGAACCTCTCTTTTAAGAAGAGCCTTAACGAGTTGTTTTTCACCACCCTGTGGATATTTTACTTTAAGTCCCTGGACTGCTACACTGCTTCCCTGGACCACCTGCTGCATCTTTTGAATGGCATCGGGCTTGTTATTCTCAATACCTATGATCGCTCTTTCAACTCCCAGTCCTTTCATCAGGAGCTGTATTCCGGACAATAGCTCTTCGCTCCGTTCCATCATCAGGCTATGGTCGGCCGTTAGATAAGGTTCACACTCCACGCCGTTGATCAGCAGGTATTCGGAAGTCTTTCCCTGGGGCACCATCAGCTTCACATGGCTTGGAAAAGTGGCGCCGCCAAGCCCCACGATACCTGCTTCCAGGATCTTTTTCCGGATATCTTCTGCAGGAAGAACAGAGTTTCGTACCAGGTCGTCCGACCGGTCGATGGTATCCAGCCACTGATCGCCCTCCACCTGAATCTGGATAGCCAGTCGGCGGTAACCAGAACTATCCATAAACTGATCCACTTTCAACACTTTTCCTGACACAGAGGAGTGAATATTGGAGGAAACAAAGCCTGCGCTTTCGGCAATTAGCTGACCAACCTTCACCTGGTCGCCCCGGTTCACAAGCACTTTGGATGGTGCACCCAGGTGTTGGGCTACTGGAATCACTGCTACCTCGGGGGGCGGTAGTTCTATTATTTTATTTCCCGCCGAAAGTTTATGTTCGGGGGGGTGTACACCACCCCTGGAAAATGTTTTAAGACTCATTGATTCGTCTGTTTATTTTTCTCTAATCAGTTTTCGTCTCGCTTGCTTCTACCGGCTCTTTTTTCCTGGGAGGCGGAAAATTAAGCTCCAGAATGGCACCCGTCGGACATACGGGCACACATTTACGGCACAATTTGCATTTATCGGAGTCAATAAACGCCAGGTTATTCTCCATGGTGATTGCCTCGTGGGGGCATACATTGAAACATTTGGAGCATCCTATGCAGGCAACACTGCAATTCTTTTTTGCAACTACGCCTTTCTCTTCGTTGATGCAGCTCACAAATATTTTCCGGTCCTTTTTATTTTTCTTACGAAGCTCAATGATGTCTCTGGGACAGGCCTCCACGCAGGCTCCGCAGGCAGTACATTTGTCGTCGATTACCACGGGCAGATCTGTATCGGGGTCCATGTGGATGGCATCAAAATCACAGACCACCACACAATCACCTTCCCCCAGGCAGCCGAAGGGGCATCCCGCTTCACCAGTGTAGAGACTGTGAATAATGGCACAGGTATGTGCACCGTCGTAAGAATTGATCCTGGGTCTGAATTCAGGTGTGCCATTACATCTTACCACAGCCACTCTTGGTGCCTGTTCTATTGCTTCTCTTCCCAGGATGGCAGCTGCCTTTGCCATGGTTTCATTTCCACCCACAGGGCAGAAAAGATTGTCCCAGTTTTCGGATTTCACCAGGGTTTCTGCAAAATTGTGGCAACCTGGAAATCCGCATCCTCCACAGTTGGCTGCTGGGAGGGCCGCTTCCACCTCATCGATACGCGGATCTTCAAGTACTTTGAATTTCTGTGCCACGAAATAGAGAATGATGGCCGCAGTGGCCCCGATGGCAACCAGGGTAATAATGGTATAAATAATAATCTGGCTCATTGCACAGTGTAGGTTTTCTTTATGCTGAATGTAAATGTGTTTTCAACACGTTTCCGGAACAGATATAGCCCCAGGTAGTAGGGAAAAATGGATAGTAAAGCAACAATACCTGCTTTTAGCTCCGGGACACCGGTAGCGATCAAAACAATCAGTACAGCCATCAACAGGAGGAAGGGATAAAAATAGCCCAGGGCCACTGCCTTGAAACCCAATCGTTTTTCCACCTGTACCTGTACCGGCTCTCCTTCCCGGTAGTTTGCTTTGTCCAGGGGGACGTCGAGATATTTTTCCTCCTGGTCGGCAGCACTGCAAACGCCTTTGGCCTGACAGGAGGCACATGCAGAAACACTGTTGATTTTTACATGTGCCACATCTCCTTCAATATGATCGATGATTCCCTTGTGTTCAATCATGAACACAAAATTATTGATGTTGGATGATTCTCACTTGTTGAATATCATATTAATTGGATTTCGCATCTATTTATTCTCGGTATAAATAAAGAATCAATAATTCTTGTTAATTTGGCGCAGTTTTTGAGTGTAAAGATGTCTGTTTTTACTTACCGGGAGCATAAGAATATAAGAGCTTGAAACATGAAAGAAATGAAAAATCTTCTGGGGGTTGTTTTATTAATCTCCATTATTTTTATGACAGCCTGCAAGGAGGAGGAGAATGTGGCACCCCTTGTTGAAATCCTGTCCCATGAGGAAGGCGATGTCATTATGGAAGGGTCGCTGGAAACCATTAAGGCAGAGGCTAATGATGAAGACGGTTCCATCACTCTGCTTAAATTATATATAGAAGGTGAGCAGATGGCCAGCGCTGAGGCTTCCTCCTGTGAATATGTATGGAATACAGAAGGATTAGACCTTGGAGAATATATTCTGAGTGCCTATGCAACCGACAATGAGGATGAATCCCATGCTGTGAATATCGCAGTTATGCTGGATGACCCCGGTGGATTTAATCCCGATCTGAGTTATGGAACCCTTACTGATATTGACGGGAACACCTACAGGAGCATTGCCATAGGCGATCAGATCTGGATGGCCGAGAACCTGAAGGTGACTCATTATGCAGACGGAAGTGCTATTCCGGAGGTTAGTGATGTAGTAATATGGGACGGCATGTCTGCTCATGTGGACGCCTATTGCTGGTATGATAATCTATCAACATACGGTGATACCGCAGGAGCCCTTTACACCTGGGCAGCTGCAATGAACAGTGCTGTGAGCAGTGATGTGATCCCCAGCGGCGTTCAGGGAGTGTGTCCCGATGGATGGCATCTGCCCGGTGATGCAGAATGGAAGACCCTGGAGATGTTCCTGGGCATGACGCTGGTCGATGCCGACAATCATGATTGGAGGGGAACAGATGAGGGAGGTCAGTTAAAGGAGAAAGGTTTTTCAATCTGGGAAAAGCCCAATGTTGGAGCTGATAATTCCAGTGGATTTAGTGCAGTTCCTGGTGGCTTCCGTAATGTAAAGGGTGAGTTTTACAGCTTTGGTGAATATGCCACCTTCTGGACAGCCAGAGAAAAGGATGGAACAGATAAGGCCTGGTACAGGGCACTTACTTACGACGATGACCTGGTATACCGGCAGTATAACTACAAGAACCAGGGTTTCTCGGTCCGCTGTGTACAGGATTGAGACCGGGCTTGACTTCTAAAACATAGTCCAGAGATTGAATCGTTACTGACTTCTTATTCGATAAGCCATCGCCAGAGGGGGAGAATACGAATAGTTTTCTTTCCTGAAGAAAGTACTTCATCTTCGTTCATGGTAATGAGAAGACCTTTTTTGAGATTGTATTTTTCTAAGGCATACAGCAGTCCGGCCACCTCCCTGTTGCGGGTAGCTTGATCTTCAAGATTTACCGTTACCTGTATGGCTTGGTTGATTTGATCGTTTTCTTTTACCAGAAAATCACATTCTTTGCCTTCCTTGTTGAAAAAAATCTCTTTCTCTTTTCTTTTTAGTTCTGTAAAAACCATGTTTTCCATCAGTCGTCCATGGTCCTGGCTGGCTCTGAATGAAGTACTGTTGATCAGTCCGGTATCCAGCCCAAAAGTTTTCTTGATACCGGATTGTTGTTTAACGAATGATTCATGGTATTGCGGTAATTGAAAAAGGAGATAGATTTCCTCACACCACATTCTAAAGTTATATAGCTGGTCTTTCGATATTTTATGTCCCTGGCTTTTCAATTCCAGGTAAGTTTTATTCACAGAGCTTTCTTTTGCAGCATTGGCAAGCATCTTTTTGATATATTGCCTGAGTGCATTGTGGTTGCTGATCTGGTAGCGCTCAATCAGGTCCCGGTATATCATGACATCCAGGTAGGATCTGTGGATCCTTGAACGCAGTTCTTTTGATTGCCCGATAGTGGCAGGATAGCCTCCTTCCTCCATGTACTTTCGAAGTTCAGTTCTGAGCAGCGACTGTCCCCTGGTAGTATGTGCGTCTGGAGCATCAATATCTTTGTACTGCAGGTATTCGCGGAAGGAAAAGGGAAAAAGTTCCAGCGTTATTGTTCTGCCCCTGAGCGAGGAGGCAATTTCTTTGCTTAGCAGTTTGGCGCTGCTGCCTGTGATAAACAGATGCCCTTTAAGCATTTCCTGCATCCGGTTAAGAAAATGATACCAGCCTGGAATTTCATGGATCTCATCAAAGAAAAACCAACATTCCTTTAATGGGATTTCCTGGACCAATTCTGATTGAGCATCCAGCAAATCCTGGAAAACAGCAGCATCCCTCGGAATTCTTTCATCCTCGAAATTGACATAAATGATTTGGCTTATTGCTATCCCCTTGGTAGTAAGTTGCTGAATGGCCTGTTTCAGAAGCGTGGTTTTTCCCGTTCTCCTTCCTCCGACTATAGAAACGATTTGCCTGGCGTTGAGAATTACTTTCGTTTCCCTGGGGATACCCGATAGCAGGTCTTCGTCCCGGAACTCAGCAAGAATGGTTTTAAACAGTTCAACGGACATGGTTTCATGAGGATTAGGGGATAAAGGTAAGTTATTTCCTTGTAATAAGGAAGATATTATGAAATAGTTCCTTTTTAAAAGGACATATTAACTGATTTTTCCCCAGTCAATCCTTCCGGGATTGCCTTTTTTCACATGCTTCTCGAAGATGAAGTTCTTCTCAAGTTTTAGCTCGGGATCTTCTGCAATAATCAGTTCAGCAATATCGCGGGCCAGCTGAAGGATTTGACCATCGCGACCCAGGTGGGCAATTTTCAGATTAAAGGGTATACCACTCTGCTGAGTTCCTTCAATATTGCCGGGTCCGCGCAATTTCAGGTCCACCTCGGCGATTTCAAATCCATCGTTTGTGGCTACCATGGTATCGAGCCGCTTTCGGCCTTCGTCCGATAGTTTGTATCCCGACATCAGGATGCAGTAGGACTGGTCGGCTCCCCGACCCACCCGACCACGAAGCTGGTGAAGCTGCGATAGTCCAAATCGTTCGGCGCTTTCAATGATCATGATGGAGGCATTGGGCACATCTACGCCTACTTCGATAACGGTGGTGGCTACCATGATGTGGGTGCGGCCGGCTACGAAATGAGACATGGAGGCTTCTTTTTCTTCTGCTTTCATTTTCCCATGTACCACGCTGACCTGGTAATCGGGAGGAGGGAAGGCCCGGGAGATACTTTCATAGCCATCCTCCAGGTCCTTGTAATCCATGGTTTCCGATTCTTTGATAAGTGGGTAGACAATGTAGGCCTGCCTTCCAAGGGCCAGTTGTTTTTTCAGGAAGCCGAATACCTGAAGCCGTTTGGAATCGTAGGAGTGGCGGGTGATAATGGTTTTCCGGCCGGGGGGGAGTTCATCAATGACCGACACATCCAGATCCCCGTACAGGGTCATTGCCAGGGTGCGGGGGATGGGTGTGGCAGTCATCACCAGCACATGGGGGAGCACATCGGCTTTCTTCCAGAGCCGGGCCCGCTGCGCCACCCCGAAACGTTGTTGTTCATCGATTACCACCAGTCCCAGGCGTTTAAATTGAACCACATCCTCAATGACGGCATGGGTACCAATAAGTATATGCAGGCTTCCATCAAGCAAGCCCTCGTGGATGGGCACCCGGTCCGCTTTTTTCACGGAACCGGTTAAGAGCTCAACACGTACATCCATTCCCTCCAAAAAGCTGCTGATGCTTTGGTAATGCTGCTGGGCCAGGATCTCCGTGGGGGCCATAATGCAGGTTTGGAAACCATTGTCCATGGCAATAAGCATGGACATTAAGGCCACCAGGGTTTTCCCGCTTCCCACATCGCCCTGCAAGAGCCGGTTCATTTGTCGGCCCGATCCCATATCCCTTCGTATCTCCTTCATCACCTTCTTCTGTGCCCCGGTGAGTTCAAAAGGAAGGTGTTCCCTGTAAAAGGTGTTGAAGCTCTCACCAACGGTCTCAAATACATTCCCCCGAAAACGCCTGTTTCGTTCGGTTTTCCCCTTCAGGATATTGAGTTGTATATAGAACAGCTCCTCGAATTTGAGTCTGAGTTCTGCTTTTTTATATTCCTGCAGTGAATCCGGGAAATGGATCTGCCGCATGGCACTGTCCAGATTGATCAGGTTCAGTTTTTGCAGGAGCCAGGCCGGCAGTGTTTCCTCAAATTTTTTCGGAAGGCCCTTGATCAGGTTGGCCATCAGTTTGCTGATAGCCCTGGAGGTGAGGTAGTGGTCCTTTAGTTTTTCAGTTGTGGAGTATACCGCCTGCAGTTTTGAGCTGACCGCATGTTTTTTTTCCGGATCCTCCAGTTCCGGATGAACCACATTTAGTTTTCGCTGGTACACAGATGGCCTGCCAAAAACTACCAGATTCTTTCCCACCGGGAAGTTTTCGGGAATCCATTTGGCTCCCTTGAACCACACCAGTTCGATGTGCCCGCTGCCATCGGTAAAATCGGCAACCAGTCGCTTTCCTCGTCCCTTGCCAATGGAAGCATAGCTGTGAATCTTTCCCCTGATCTGAATAAAAGGCATATCAGACGTGATTTCAGATATTTTATAGAATCTGCTCCGGTCCTCATAGCGGTAGGGATAGTGGGTTAGCAGATCCTCAACCGTATTAATCTTCAGCTCCTGCCTGAGTATGTCGGCACGTTTGGGGCCCACACCCGGAAGAAATTGAATGTCCTGTTGAAGATATTGTTGCATGCGTGAAGCAATTTATGTAAAATTAGCCTATTGCAGAAACCTGGGATATGCTTTGGCGAGTCTTTAAATACATCTCACACCAGTTTTTTTTCCGTCACCGGAAAGGCCATGGGATTCACTCCCCCTATATTTTTGAGTTTGTGAACCAGATCCTTTTCAATTCGGCAGGAATTGAAACTCCGGCTGAAATTCTGGGGGAGCACCGGAGGATGTCTTCTGAATATGTTTTTGTAAGGCGTGCGTCGGTTTCGACACGATATGGTTCGCTGCTGTATCGGATCATATACTGGTTCCAACCGGATATGATCCTCGAACTGGGTACAGGAATTGGAATCAGTACCATCTATCTCTCTTCAGGAGCCCCGGACACCCCGCTTCACTCCATTGAGGGTAACATGGAGCGTGCTACCATTGCGGCACAGTTGATCTGCCGTTGCTGTCCGGGACCCGTTTCGATCCATTGGGGAGAGATGGAGAAAAAGCTGGAGGAGTTGCTTCCCATGCTGCCACCTCGTTTTGTAGCCTTTGTGGATGGCAATCACCACTATGAGCCCACCGTGGTCTATGTGCGGGAATTGGTAGACAGGGCAGGTGATGAAGCAATTATTGTGATGGATGATATCTACTGGTCCAGGGGAATGTTGAGGGCCTGGAAAGAGATAGGCTCATGGCCCGAAGTAAAGGTAAGCATGGATCTCTTTCATTCTGGAATTCTGCTATTAAGAAAGGACCTCCAAAAAACAGATTTAAAAATTAAGTTTTAAACCTTTTAAGGAAAATATCTTCTTATTAATATGTATTTTCGTCATCAATAATTCAAGAAATGGAAACAATTATCAGCCTGGAACAAATTGTTAAGAACTATTATATTGGTTCTATTACTGTTAAGGCCCTTCGTGCAGTTGATATTGATATTAAGAGTAATGAGTATGTGGCCATCATGGGGCCCTCGGGTTCAGGGAAATCTACGCTGATGAATCTGGTGGGCGCTCTGGATACACCTACCAGCGGGGAATATATTCTGAATGGAACCGATGTAAGTAAGATGGATGATAACCGACTGGCCGAAATCAGGAACCAGGAGATTGGGTTCATTTTCCAGACCTTTAACCTGCTTCCCAGGTATACAGCACTGGAGAATGTGATGCTTCCCCTTATTTATGCGGGCGTTCCCAAGTCTGAACGTGCAGAAAAGGCGACAAAGGTTCTTACCGAAGTGGGTCTGGCTGACCGGATGGATCATAAACCCAATGAATTATCGGGTGGACAACGGCAGAGAGTGGCAGTGGCCCGTGCACTGGTAAACAACCCTTCAATTATCCTGGCCGATGAGCCAACGGGAAACCTGGATTCAAAAACTTCTGTGGATATCATGAAATTATTCGGTGAGATCCACAAAAAAGGAAATACCATTATCCTGGTAACCCATGAAGAGTCAATTGCCCGATACGCACACCGGATCATAAGATTACTTGACGGGGAGGTTGATAAAATCGAGATTAATAAAAATCCGGAGATATAAAAAATTCAAGTATCTATACCAGGGGAGGCGATAAGGGAAAAACTTCCCTCATTGGCGGCAGGCGGGTACCAAAATACCATTCCCGCATTGAAGCCTATGGCTCGGTGGACGAATTAATGGCCCACACTTCCATGTTGCGTGACATGGTAAACGATGAGCAGATTCGCGCGGATCTCTTAAGTATTCTGAATATTCAGATGGCAAGTGTCTCAGTACTTGCATCTGATTGTGATGATTGCCCCCTTGAGATTCCGGTGGTGGGAGAAGATCAGGTAAGCTTCCTGGAAAAGAAAATCGACGAAATGGACGCAGCACTTGAGCCGCTCACTTCTTTTGTAATTCCCGGCGGGGCTCCGGTGGTATCCCAGGCACATATTGTAAGGACGGTTTGCAGGCGGACCGAGCGATGCATATTGAGATTGTCCCAGGATGTTAATATTCAGGAAGATATACTATGTTTTTACAACCGGCTTTCGGATTATTTTTTCGTTCTCTCCCGTAAATTATCACAACTTTCCGGACTTATTCAGGAACCTTGGAAACCCGAGTTGTAGGAATGATTTTTTTTTCTATATTTGCGGCTTTTAAAGGAAGCTTTGTATTATTAAATGAATTAGTAGATGTATTGGACCCTCGAATTAGCCTCTAAACTTGAAGATGCCCCATGGCCCGCCACTAAGGAGGAGCTCATAGACTTTGCCATAAGATCAGGTGCACCCATGGAAGTAATTGAAAACCTACAGGAGATTGAGGATGAAGGTGATGTTTATGAAAGCATTGAAGATATCTGGCCCGACTATCCCAGCAAGGACGATTTTTTCTTTAATGAAGATGAATACTAAATTCAGGGCTGTTTCCCTTTCTATTTCCAGATAAATACATCTTCCCATTTGAGGGGGCGCCACTCCTCGAGCCACTTGAAATCACTTAAACGAGTTTCTTCGGAAGGAAACATGGCCAGGGGATAATAGGTTCCGTCGGGCTGGGAGGTATATACCACCTTTGAAATCTGCTTGTCTTTCAGATATATACTCAGATTACTGCACACTGTTTTATTGGCTCCCACAAGTACATCCTGATCAGTGGCATAATAAATGGTTTGTCCATTCCCTGTTACATCAATCTTTGTCAGTTCGTTATCTGTAAAATAGCCGGTCATCTCTTTGCCCCTCATCTGGTCAAAAGAGACGGAATCTTTTTGTGAGGCCACGAAGGCCACCCCATTGAGCTGCATTCGCTCCAGTTTCTGGTCAACCATATTGACCCTGATATGACTGGCAGTTAGCTGGTTTTCATCTGTCCAGAGCACAGGATCCACATAAAAGTCAAAGGCACTGTCGGCTTCCACATACACCAGCGAATCGCACATTACCTGCAGATCGGTCCGGAATATCTTTACTTTGTGATAGGCCCTCAGGATCCTGCTTGCTTCTTCAAAATCAGGATTTTGCATTGTGCGAAGGGTGTCGGCGTGTACATACATGGTGTCGGGACCGTCGATCTGTATCATCAGGGCGCTGTCAGTGACCATGACACGTTCCCTATCGCTGAAATAGAGCCCGAAATTCCCTTTCAGGATTATATTCTGGGCTGTGTCGATCATCTCCACATTGGAAATGGCTCTTCCAAATCCCTGTTCTGCTTCATAGTAGAGGGTATCTCCCTTCAGTATTCTGCCAGCCTCTTCCATATAGGCATGATCGGTGACATAGGAGATGTCCTGCTGCATGTCGTACCATCCGTCTTCACAGTAGATATAGCGATCTTCGCCGGTAATAACTGTGGGGCCGCTGAAGTAAGAGATCTCCGTCCGGGTATCGTACTTCATGCTGTCGGTATGGATAGTGTAATCTGGATTGGTAATGACCACACTATCCATGAAATAGAATATTTCTGCATCCAGAATAAAGCGTCCCCTGCCGCTTGTGAGCCGGCTATCTCCCTGTGTCAGGATACCTCCACCCATATAATAGGCGATGCCTGCCAGGCGGTTGTAATTGAGCGAATCGGTGAGCAGGGTGATATCATTGTTGACCAGTTTTACATTATTCCTGACACGGGCAATTCTGGTGATGCCGTCATAAAAAGCCACATCGCCTGTGAGTTCCAGGGTGTCGGCCTGTTGTATCCTGACATTGCTGAAGGCATCCACCGAAGAGGTGGCGGGATAGAAGTAAGCAGAATCGCAGGTCATCACCACATCTTCGTGTTTCAACCTTACATCACCAATGAGTTTCCGGGCATCTTTCCCGATTTTTACATCATAAGCGGTCAGATCGGCATTTAGAATCTCCAGCATGGTCACTTTCTGTCCCCAAGCCAGCTGCAAAGAAAGCAGCAGACAGAACATAAGGAAGCCTGTACGCAGGAATCGCTTATGCCTGAGAGGGATCATTTCTTGCTGGTCTGCTGGACTCTGGTATCGCAATTTCTGTAAGCAGGATCAATTCGAATATAGGTGGATTCTTTTTTCTCTTCATACCAGGCATTCATTACCTCATTGTTCTTATTTTGTAATGCCAGCTCCTGGAGCAGGAGATAATCCTGTTTCAGGTTGGCGCGATGAGGTTCGGTCCTTGCCTTTAATTGAAGCATCTTATAACACACCTTATGATTATGATCGGTCGATTCGTAGGGTTCTGAAATATCATTCACCTCCATATTCCGGATCATATAATAATCTTTGGTGTCCAGCTGATCCAGTTCGAAGCTTGAAGCCATTGTTTGCGGATTGACGATCAATCCACCGTTGACACTGGTCTGGGGATCCTCAGAATATCTTTTTGCAGCCCAGTCAAAGGAGATGGAGTCAGCCTCCACCACTTTTTTCAGGCTATCCAGTTTATAAATAGCCTTCTGCTTGGCATTGGCATCGGCCTTTGGATTCAGAAGGATGTGCCTGGTATTGGCCCGGTCGCCCCGTCGTTCAATCAGTTGAATGATATGAAATCCAAAAGAGCTCTTCACGATCTTGGAAACCTGTCCGGGCTTCAGAGACCATGCGGCATTGGCATATGCTTTGTCCAGCTGGGAGCGCACCATGAATCCCAATTCGCCCCTGCGCGATGCACTGGGTCCCTCCGAATAGAGAATGGCCAGGGTTCCGAAATCCTCACCTTCCTGAACGCGTTTCCGTAATTCAAGCAATCGCTCTTTGACCTGAAAAACGGCTTCATCGCTATAGCTCGGATAGGCGATTATTTGTGCCAGTTCCACCTGCGTATTAATATAGGGAATGCTGTCGGGATGCATGGAACGGTAGAAGCTTTTTACATCGGAGGGAGTGGTGCTTACATCAGCTATAATGGAGTTTCTTACCTGGTCTGTGACCATCTGTTCACTTATGGCTTCCCTGAGATCGTCCTTGATATCGAAAATTGATTTGGAAAAATAGTCCTCCATTTCATCCTCGCTTCCGAACTGACTGATGAAATAGTCCAGACGTGATTCCATTTGCAATTCCACCATATCGGGCCCTACCTCAATACTGTCAATCTTCGACTGGGCCATTAAGAGTTTCTGCTCAATGAAATGCTGGTATATATCACATCTAATATCAGGATCCATGTAGGCCCCCTGCATTTTCATCTGGATGTACTGTTGTTCAATGTCAGATTGAAGGATATTAAAGTCTCCAACAACCCCTATCACCCTGTCGATAACCAGCGGCTGAGCCACTACATTGAGAGACAAGAGTGCCCCCAGCACTAGATATGCAATTCTTTTTTCCATATTCTTATCGGTAAATTTCAAACTGGTTCCTGGTTGCACCATCTTTATATACCTGGTGTTCCAACTCCTTCAAAAATTCAATTTTACGCTTGTTCAGGATAATACTGCGAATGTCCTCTGCAACCATTTCCACCGGTGCCGTCTCTCCTTCGGTCAGGTATTCAGTTATATGAACGAGATATCTGTACTGATCGTCGCTTGTTTCAATATTCCTATAAGATCTTAGATATCTGGTCGGATCTGACATTCTCATGGGCAGCTGTGATCTGATGGAGGAAAAATAGACCCAGGTATCGTTAAAATCTTCATATTTTTCAGCATAGCTCAGGCAATATTTTTCCATCTGGTCCAAATCTTCTTCGCGATTGTTCCAGGACCAGCGGCGCAGTTGATCCAGCTGAGGGGCAGAGAGAGGGACCTTGATAAAGGTGCCCTTAACTACATTCTGATTCAATAGGAAGTTTTTGGTATTTTCCTCATAATAGGAGAGAATTTCATTCTCCAATACGAGGGTGTCCATTTTCTGTTTCAGAAGCTCCTGCCGGTAGGTGAAGATCAGCAGGGAGCGGTGGTACTCCTCAATCTGGTTTTTAAAATCCATCTGTTCTTCGCTCAGGGACTCCTGGGCCCTGTGTACCATCAGCTGGTCTTTTACCCAGATTTCAATATAACGTTTGGCAAGCAAAACACTGTCCTCCGGACTTGTACCCTGTGGAATAATCATATCCATGTCGGAGGGGTAGAGGTGGCGCTCAAATACGCGCGCAACCGGTTCTTCCTGGCTGTCTTTCACAAACAGAGTACATGCCTGTGCAAGAAGTAAACTGGCAATAATAAAAGGAACAATGCTCTTCATCAAGCTTATTTAATCCGGCTAAGGAGGTTCAGATTGACCGTCACCGGATATTTCTCCTTAAGTGTACTCAGCCATTCATCTTCCAGGTATTCCTGGTAATCAGAGGTTATCTGGCCACGTGCTTCGTCCAGTTTCTTTGGTTCGGGCGACCGCAATCCTTTCACAATAACAAAAGTATAAAACTCCTCATCTTCACTTACCGGTCCGGGTCCGCTTACACCAAAGCGTTCATCAATCAAGGCATTCTCACCTTTCTCAACCAGAAAATGGCTTAAGTGAATACAGGGTACTGAATCGGTGGAGCAGAATTTTTCATTCAGCGCTTCCTCATTCAGTTTGCCTTTGACTATTTTCTTATAAACCTTGCTAACTGCTTCAGGGTCAATCTTTTTGCTACACTTTACAATAAATGCATCGCTACGTTCTTCCCACATATACGCTTTCCTGTGCTGCTTATGAAAGGCTTCCAGTCCGCTCGTATCAGATACAGCGGCCGACCATACCCGCTGATCCATGATATCGAAAAGAAGGATTCCATCGTGATATTCTGTATAAACATACTTGAATTCGGGAAACTTTTCCGATAACCTGGACTCTTCATAGGACAAAATCAGTTCATCCGTGAAGCTTTTATAAAGCTGGTCCACCCATACCTGCTGATCTCTCGCCTTTCCATGATATTGTTTCTCCTCTATATAGGTAGCAAATTCGCTGGTTGGAACCACTCTGTCTCCGATTTTCATCAGCTGGCTCTCGAGCTTCATAAGTTCCCCGGCTTTCCAGGTACCCAGCTGCAGAGTGGAATCTACGGCTGCATAGACAGGCTGCAGGTATTCCGGATTCTCTGTGAACCCATATTCATTTTTGATTTTTGTAATAAAGCGATCGGATCTGGCAGTGTTGCGATCGCTGCGGTTGATCTTCTGCTGCAACTCGGGTTTCATTTCTTCGTAGCTACCAATCTCCTTTTTGTCTATTAAGCGAACAATATGCCAGCCATAGGATGATTTGAAGGGCTTCGAGTAGTCCCCTTTCTTTTCAATGCTAAAACAGGCATTTTCAAATTCAGGGATCATCCGGCCGGTTCCGAACCATGGGATAGCACCACCTGATTGAGCCGAACTGCGGTCATCGGAGTGATGTTTGGCCAACTCACTGAAACTGACTCCAAGTTGCAGACTGTCATACACCATCTGAGCCTTTTCGTAACCTTGTTTTTTGAGTTCTTCATTACTTTCTGCGGGGACTCCGATAAAGATATGAGCCACTTTTACGGACCCGCGGGCGGGCCTGCGGTCAACTACCTTGATGATATGGTATCCATAATTGGAACGAAAAGGCATGCTTAATTGTCCCACTTCCGAATTGAAGGCCACTTTTTCAAAAGGATAAACCATGGAAAAAACAGTGAAATAGTTCAGGTCTCCACCATTCCGTTGAACCGAGGCATCTTCAGATGTGGCCCTGGCAACAACGTCAAAGGCTTCTCCATCAACAATCCGGCCTCTGATTTCCATTATCTTTTTATAGGCAGCAAGAGTATCTTCCGGTGATGGATTTTCAGGAAGTCTTATGAGAATGTGACTGGCCCGGACATCAAATTTGGACCATTCGTATGCTTCTCTCATCATCTCCTCTTTGGCTTCTTCATCAACCAGGTAAGGCTTGGCCAGTTGCTTGCGGTAGCCTTCCAGCTCATTAATAAACTTGGAAGTAGTATCCATCCCCAGGGCCTCGGCCTCCTTCACCTTAATCTTGAAATTGATAAACAGTTCGAGGTATTCTTCGGGCGATTGCTTATTCAGGGAGGATTCATTATTATTTTTTCTATAAATTCTTTCAAATTCATCAAGGTTTACCTTTTCATCTCCAATGGTCAGGAGAACAGGTGATTCTTGTGCTAAGAGTCCAGTTGTCATAAGGGCAAGCAGGATCATTGGGAGTACATACCTAATCATCATCATTATTTTTTTTTATGTAAAACGACATCTTTACCGATATTATTATCTACTGTAGTTGGGAGCCTCCCGGGTAATGGTAACATCGTGGGGATGGCTCTCCTGGATACCTGCATTGGTAACTCTCACAAACTTGGATTTCTGTAACAGGGGAATATCCGCAGCGCCGCAATAACCCATCCCGGCCCGTAATCCGCCAATCATCTGATAAATCACTTCTACCAGTCCCCCTTTATAAGGTACACGGGCGGCGATTCCTTCGGGGACCAGCTTTTTAATATCATCTTCCATATCCTGGAAGTATCGGTCCTTGGATCCGTGTTGCATGGCTTCCACTGAACCCATTCCCCTGTATGATTTGTATTTCCGTCCGTTGTAGATAATTGTTTCACCGGGCGACTCTTCCACACCGGCAAGAAGTGATCCGGCCATGATGGAGCAGGCTCCGGCTGCCAGGGCCTTTACAATGTCGCCTGAGTATCTGATGCCGCCATCGGCAATCACAGGAACACCCGATCCCTGAATGGCATTGGCCACATCGTAAATCGCTGTCAGTTGTGGGACACCCACACCGGCAATTACCCGGGTCGTACAAATGGATCCAGGTCCGATTCCAACTTTCACCCCATCGGCCCCGGCCTCAACCAGCGCCTTGGCAGCTGTTGCAGTGGCAATATTACCCACCACTACATCAAGCTCCGGGAATTGCTTTTTTACCTTCTTCAGCATCTCAGCAATCCCGATATGATGACCATGTGCCGTATCAATAACTATTGCATCCACACCAGCATCATTTAGGGCTGTCACACGTTCAATAATATCTGGAGATACACCCACTGCTGCAGCAACCCTCAATCTTCCCCTGGAGTCTTTGCATGCATTGGGACGGTCCTTACTCTTAGTAATATCCTTATAGGTGATTAGTCCAATCAGTTTATGGTCTTCGTCCACCACGGGGAGTTTCTCAATTTTATGTGCCTGAAGAATCATGCCTGCCTCGGCCAGATCCGTGTTGCGGGTGGTTGTAATGATATTTTCCCAGGTCATTACATCTGCGATGGCTCTGTCCATGTCCTGCTGGAACCTGAGGTCGCGGTTGGTGACGATTCCGATTAGTATTTCCTTCTCGTCCACAACGGGAATCCCACCGATCTTATACTCTTTCATCAGGTTCAGCGCATCGCTGACCGTTCCTTCTTTTTTAATGGTAATGGGTTCATGGATCATGACACTTTCGGCCCTTTTTACCCTTCTCACCTGTCTGGCCTGCTCCTTGAGGGGTATATTCTTATGAATAACACCAATTCCCCCTTCGCGGGCAATGGTAATGGCCATTTTTTCTTCGGTGACTGTATCCATGGCTGCCGACACGATGGGAATGTTTAACTGAATGTTCCTGGAGAACTGAGATTTGATACTTACTTCTCTTGGTAGAACCTCAGAGAAGGCCGGAATCAGCAACACATCATCGAAGGTTAATCCTTCTGCAGCTATTTTATCCTGGGCGAATGACATTGTATGATTATTTGGTTAATTTTAAATGTGGCAAAATTACAAAAAAAAAGCTTAGCAGGCCGCCAGGAAATTCGACAGATTTTATCATCCACCTGGGGTCATGAAAAATTCCGTCCGCTACAGGAGGAGATCATCCTTTCTGTACTCTCCGGAAAGGATACATTGGCTCTGATGCCCACAGGCGGAGGGAAGTCTGTTACCTTCCAGGTTCCGGCCCTGGCCATGGAGGGAATCTGCCTTGTTATTACCCCGCTGATTGCGCTGATGAAGGACCAGGTGGAGCAATTGATACGAATGAAAGTCAAGGCCATTGCCATACATTCGGGCATGACTTCCTTTGAAATTGATATTGCACTGAATAATTGTGTTTATGGCGGGTATAAATTTCTCTATGTTTCGCCTGAACGACTAAGCACCCAGCTGTTTCGTACCAGACTTAGGGATATGAATGTGAACCTGATTGCGGTGGATGAAGCTCATTGCATTTCTCAATGGGGGTATGACTTCAGACCTTCTTACCTGGAAATCAGTTCACTCAGGGAGATTCTGGAAGAGGTGCCGGTACTTGCACTTACAGCCACAGCCACTCCGGAGGTGTGTGTTGATATACAGGAACGTCTTGGATTTCCAAAGCCGAATCTTCTGAAGAAAAGTTTTGACAGGGCGAACCTGGATTACCTGGTTGTGTCGACCACGGACAAAGTAAAGGAGCTACTTGAGCTGGTGAGTTATAACGAGGGATCCGGGATCGTTTATACCAGGAACCGGAAGAAGTGCAGAGAACTCTCCGAGCTACTTTCCCAACACAATGTTAGCTCCACATATTACCATGCAGGTTTGAAACAGGCACTGAGAGATGAGCGGCAGAAGCAGTGGATGCAGAACCAGTTCAGGGTCATGGTGGCCACCAATGCTTTTGGGATGGGGATTGATAAATCAGATGTGCGCTTTGTGATCCATATGGATCTGCCTGACGGACCGGAAGCCTATTTCCAGGAGGCAGGACGGGCAGGCCGGGATGGGGAGCAATCCCAGGCCATTCTCCTGTTTAACGGACCTGATAAAAGAGTGGTTGAACAGCGCATTGCTGTTAATTTTCCGGGGATTCCAAAGATTCGCGAGGTATATAAAGCCGTGTGCAATTACCTGCAGATACCCCTGGGCAGTGGCAGGGGACAGCAATATGATTTTGAATTCGGAGAATTTCTGCATCGCTATAAATTCAGTGCCATGGTGGCCCACAGTGCTTTGAAGGTCCTTGCCATGGAGGGTTATCTTGTACTGACAGAGTCCTTTCACAATCCATCAAGGATAAAGTTCAGTGTGGAACGTGACGGACTGTATAACTTCCAGGTGAATAATGCTGGTTTTGATGGCTTTATCAAACTTCTGCTGAGATCCTACAGCGGTCTCTTTTCACAGTTTGTGAGGATTGATGAATCCATGCTGGCCAGAAGGTCTGCTCTCCCTCTGGACAAGGTCTCTAACTACCTGAAGACCATGTCGAAGCAACAGATTATCCATTATATTCCCCGCAAGGAGGTCCCGGTGCTTACCTTCCTGGAGGAGCGGCTCGATGATAAAAACCTCCTGATTGCACCGGACCGGTACAATTTCAGGAAAGAACGTTACGAGAAACGAATCAGGGAGATGTTGCGCTATGCCTCCTCAGAAAACATATGCAGGAGCCAGTTTTTACTCTCTTACTTTGGTCAGTTCGACACACTCCGATGTGGACATTGTGATGTGTGCCGGGCAGAGAAGTCACTGGAGCCTGGAAGTGAGGAGTTTAATGCCATTGTCGATGTGATCTTTGCTCAATTTTCGCAGGGTCCTCTGCTCCTGGATGAGCTGGTGAAAAGTTGTGGACTGGACGCCCTGAATGTAGTGAGGGTAACAGAGTGGCTGGTGGATAAAGGGAGGGTAAGCAGGATGAAAGACCTGAGACTCAGGATGAAGGGCTAGACTGCTTGGTTTGCACTCTTTTAACTATCTTTGCACCATGCAGGAAGAAGGTACATCCATTCATAAATATGTGTATTCGAGTGCTTTGGTGGAATTTGTCAGCTCAGCCAACGCTTGCTGTGCCTTCTTTGAGGACCTTAAGGGGACAGAGGGCAGGGATTTCATTAGTGAATCCGTAAAACATCTTTCTTTGGTCTATTCCAAATTTCTGCATACTGGTACAAGTGAACCGGTTTTTGAGTCCTCCGGGGAACCCACGGTAAGCGAACAGGACTGGTCGGAACTCTTCCAGAAAATCTCCATGCTACTGGGCCCCCACAACGATGTCCTTCGTCTGGCCGATGAAGGGGAATTTGATCGTTCCGAAGTGGTAAGCCATACCATATCAGAGGATTTGTCCGATGTATACCAGGAATTAAGAGATTTTACAACAATTTACAGCCGTGGAGTGGAGGAATTAATGAATGATGCAGCCTGGGAACTGAATGTTCGCTTTGCTGAGCATTGGGGAAAGAAACTGCTTCGTGCCTTACAGGCCTTGCACGAACTCTATGTATCGGGGGTTGATCCAACTGAAAATGAATAATGTATCAGAGCGAGATAAGTAAAGAGGAGGTGGCCGGACTGGATCTGATCCAGTTTGAGGGGCCCATTCATTTGATTGACTCCATTGAGGCTTGTGAGAGGGAGATTGACAGAATTGCCCTGGAGCCTGTTCTGGGCTTCGATACCGAGACCCGGCCATCCTTTAAGAAGGGAAAAGTATATCCCACATCATTGATACAGATATCTTCCCTGGAACAGTCATGGATTATACGAGTAAGCCGGATCGGTTATCCCAGGCGCTTATTGAAATTGTTGTCGGGTGAGCTCCCCCTGAAGATTGGAGTGGGGCTCCAGGATGACCTGAGAAGACTACGGGCCGATTTTCAGTTTGAGCCACAGGGTTTTCTGGACCTGCAAAGCTATGTTCAAGCTTTTCGTATTGACGAAAAGGGCTTGAAAAAAATTACAGGAATTGTACTGGAGAGACGAATATCCAAATCGCAGCAGGTCTCCAACTGGGATGCCGATGAGTTAAGCGAGGCGCAGCTAAGGTATGCCTCCACTGATGCCTGGATTTGTTTGATGATATATAACAGCTTAAGAGCTTCAATACAATAATAGAATGGCAGAACGCACCAGAATTGTTTTAAAATCGGGCAAAGATCAGTCACTTCGAAGGTTTCATCCCTGGGTGTTTTCCGGGGCCATCAAAAAAATCCACGGACCGGAAAGGGAGGGTGATCTGGTTGATGTCTACGACAACAAGGAGGAGTTTCTTGCTTCGGGTCATTATCAGCATGGATCCATTGCGGTCCGGGTGATCAGTTTTGAAGCCGTGGAGACGGACCAGGATTTCTGGGATCAGAGGATTGCCCATGCATGGAAACTCAGGGAAACGCTGGGAATGGTTAGCAATTCCAGAACCAATGTTTTCAGATGGGTCAATGCCGAGGGGGATGGAATGCCCGGCCTGATTGTGGACTATTACGCAGGGGTGGCTGTGATACAGACACATTCCATTGGAATGCACCGCAACCTGGAAGCCATTGTGTTGTCCATGAAAAAATCAGCCGGGGATAAGCTTCATACCATATATAATAAGAGTGAATCGACCTTGCCGGATAAGCCTGGAATTACAGGGAAATCAGGTTTCCTTTTAGGAGACAGGGAACGGGGTGAGGTGCTGGAGAATGGATATCGCTTCAGTGTAAACTGGGTCGAAGGTCAGAAGACCGGATTTTTTATCGACCAGCGTGAAAGCCGGAGATTGGTGGGGGAGTATTCCCAGGGCCGAAAGGTGCTGAATATGTTCGGCTATACAGGGGGCTTCAGCATTTACGCAATGGGTGGTGGCGCCCAACTGGTCCACTCGGTGGACAGTAGTGGGAAAGCTATTGATCTGACCCGTGAGAATGCGGAATTGAATTTTCCGGGTGATAAGCGTCATGAGGCTAAGGCCGAAGATGCTTTCACATATTTTAAGGATATGAAGGAGGCTTACGACCTGCTGATTCTGGATCCTCCGGCCTTCGCCAAACATCAGAATGTGCTGAGCCGTGCCCTGCAGGGATACAAGAGATTGAATCAACGGGCATTTGAGGCTATTGCACCGGGAGGGATTATTTTTACATTCAGCTGTTCCCAGGCGGTGAGCCGGGAGAATTTCCGAAAATCGGTTTTTGTGGCAGCGGCTAATGCCAGAAGGAAGGTTCGTGTCCTGCATCAACTCTCACAACCCCCCGATCACCCGGTGAGCATCTATCATCTTGAAGGAGAATACCTGAAGGGACTGGTGCTGGAGGTGGAGTAACATTCTGGGAATTGGAACGTCTATTAGAGTAGAACTTATTAATTCATAAAATTTACTACCAATGAAAAGAATGGCTTATTTATCCATGGCTGCTCTGCTGCTGCTCTCATCCTGTGTGATTGATGGTTGGAACCAGGGTATCTCAGGAAATGGAAACGTAGTAAAAGAGACCAGGGACCTTGATGGTTTTACAGGTGTCCATATCAGCTCGGGTGTTGATGTATACCTCAGTCAGGGAGAAGAATTTGAGGTTGTGGTTGAGGCTGACGAAAATCTCCAGGATGTAATAGTGACCAGAATGGAAGGAAAGATACTGGTTATTAAGACCGACCATGTAAATATCCGGAGTGCTAAATCCAAAAAAGTTCATGTAATTCTTCCTGAACTAACAGATATTAAGATCAGCAGTGCGGGCGACTGTGTAGGAAAGACGGCTTTCTATTGCGATGATTTAAAAATTGCTGTCAGTAGTGCCGGTGATCTTACCCTGGAGGTGAATGCTGACAGGATCTATCTGGATATCAGTTCCAGCGGAGATGCCGAGCTTTCAGGTAAAGCAGGCTTCTTTCAGGCCAGGCTGAGCAGTGCAGGTGATCTGGATGCCTTTGATCTGATTGCAAACAAGGTTGAGGTGGATGTATCAAGCGCAGGCGATGCCAGTGTGCATGCCACTGAGGAGATTTCCATGAATGCCTCCAGTGCCGGGAACATATACTACAGGGGAGAAGCAAAGGTTGTACATTCCCGAAGCTCCAGTGCCGGAAGTATTCATAGCCGGGATTAACCAAGATAGCTTTTGAGAATCTTGCTCCTGGTGGTGTGTTTTAAGCGTTTGATGGCTTTTTCCTTGATCTGACGCACCCGTTCCCTGGTGAGATTAAACTCTTCACCAATTTCTTCAAGGGTATGGGGATGTTTTCCGTTGAGCCCAAAGTAAAGCCTGATGATGCTGGCTTCCCGGTAGGTGAGGGTACTGAGGGCCCGTTCAATCTCTTTTCGGAGAGAATCGTTCAGCAATCCCCGATCGGGTGAAGGAGTCTCCCCGTTAAGCAAAACATCGTACATATTCCCGTCTTCCCCGTCCTGCAATGGCGCATCCATGGATACATGCCTTCCGGAGCTGCGAATAGCCTCCTTTACATCTTCCGGAGCAAGTTCCAGGGTCTGGGCAATTTCCAGTATGGTGGGTTCGCGTTCGAACTTTTGTTCCAGTTCGGCAAAAGTCTTATTAATTTTATTGATGGACCCAATTTTATTCAGGGGCAGGCGCACAATACGGGCCTGTTCTGCAAGGGCCTGGAGGATAGACTGCCTGATCCACCATACGGCATAAGATATGAATTTAAAACCGCGGGTCTCATCAAAACGCTGTGCGGCTTTAATAAGGCCCAGGTTGCCTTCGTTGATCAGGTCGGGCAGACTCAAGCCCTGGTTTTGATACTGTTTTGAGACGGAAACCACAAAGCGCAGGTTGGCTTTGATCAACTTTTCCATGGCCTGAGCATCTCCCTTGCGGATTCTGCGCGCAAGTTCAACTTCTTCGTCAGCGGTAATCAGGTCAACTTTTCCAATCTCATGCAGGTATTTGTCAAGGGAGGGAGTTTCCCTGTTAGTGACCTGCTTGATGATTTTGAGTTGTCTCATGAGGCTGGTGGCTTGACGTAGATAAAAGCGTCTGAATATATGTATTATTTTTGGTAGTTCATTAATTTTCCACTAATATTGCACTTGAATTCCATTTCTGACGAACGATAGTTCCATTCTGATTATATTCCATTTATCTTGATTTAATTTTTCCCCAACGGAACATTATTTAATTTTCACATATATATGTACGATATTCTTGAACTGAATAAAAAGCTTCTTGCTGAGTTGCGCGATATTGCTAAAGAACTAAAAATTAAGCGAGTCGAGTCCTTTAAGAAGCAGGATCTTATTTATAAGATCTTAGACACCCAGGCCATAGTGGTTTCGGAAAGCAAAGCTGCAAAGAAAGAGGCTCCCAGAAAAGAAGGTTCCCGCAAAGAGGGACCCAGGAAAGAGCAACAGACTCCATCAGATGAGTCACCAACTCAGTCCAGAAAGAGACCTGGAAGACCCAAAAAAGAGAAAAAACAGGATCCTGTGCAAAATGCAGCTGAAACTAAAGCCACGGCTACCGAAAAGCCCCAGGTGAAAATCAGAGAACAGAAGGATACCAGGGATCGCCCTGAATCCTCCCCGGCGGATAAACCCTATAAAAAGGAAGGTGGACGCAGGAGTGATTTCCGTGAACGTAGCGACCGGAATGAACGAAGTAATCAAAAGGATCGTGGCGACCGGAATGAACGTAGCGATCAAAAGGAACGTGGCGACAGAACTGAGCAACGCGACAATCGTGACAATCGAGATAACCGCGACAATCGTGTGCAGAAAAGGCCCCAGGAACGCCGGGAAGTTGATAAGTACGATTTTGAAGGACTGATCACCAACTCGGGGGTGCTGGAGATTATGCCAGACGGTTATGGGTTCCTTCGTTCATCCGATTACAACTACCTGAACTCTCCCGATGATATCTATGTCTCACAGAGCCAGATCAAACTTTTCGGTCTGAAGACCGGAGATAATGTTACCGGAACCATTCGTCCACCTAAGGAAGGCGAGAAGTATTTCCCACTGATTAAGGTGGAGTCCATCAATGGGCGCAGTCCCGATTTTATTCGCGACCGGGTGCCTTTCGATTATCTGACACCCCTTTTCCCCGAGGAGAAGTTCACCCTGGTGGGTAACGGTCAGCACAACCTTTCTGTGAGGGTAGTAGATATGTTTTGTCCCATCGGTAAGGGTCAGCGCGGACTGATTGTTGCCCAGCCAAAGACAGGTAAGACTGTGTTGCTGAAGGATGTGGCCAATGCAATTGCTGCCAACCATCCTGAAGTATATATGATTGTATTGCTGATCGATGAACGTCCCGAGGAGGTTACAGATATGGCAAGGAACGTAAATGCTGAAGTGATTTCATCTACCTTTGATGAACCCGCTGAAAGGCATGTGCGAATTGCCAATATCGTACTGGAAAAAGCGAAGCGTATGGTAGAGTGCGGACATGATGTTGTAATTCTGCTGGACTCCATTACTCGTCTGGCCAGAGCCTATAATACCATTTCCCCTGCATCCGGTAAGGTGCTTTCCGGTGGTGTGGATGCCAATGCGCTGCACAAGCCGAAGCGTTTCTTCGGAGCAGCCAGGAACATTGAGGATGGTGGCTCTCTTACCATTCTTGCTACCGCATTGACAGAGACCGGCTCCAAGATGGACGAAGTTATTTTTGAAGAGTTTAAAGGTACCGGTAACATGGAACTGCAGCTCGACAGAAAGCTTTCTAACAAGCGGGTTTACCCATCTGTGGATGTCAATCCATCAAGTACTCGTCGCGAGGATCTGCTGCTTGATAAGCCCATGCTTGATAAGATCTGGATTCTCAGGAATTACCTCTCCGATATGAATTCGGTGGAGGCCATGCAATTCCTGCGTGACCGACTGGCCAAAACTTCCACAAATGAGGAGTTCCTGATCTCTATGAACAGTGGCTGATCTGGTTAGACTGGATATTACAAAAGTGATCCGCCACGGCGGATCACTTTTTTTGGTTTATGGATAATAGAAACAGGATTATTTGAAATGATTTTATATTACGAATCGACACTTAGAATTAAGGCTATTTTACTAATTTTGGGTGACTTTATTATGTGTAGTTAACTAATTGTAATTTAAATACTTAAGTAAAAATAACATGGCAAATAAAAAGAATTTCATGACATGTGATGGTAATTATGC
>JAOZQY010000221.1 GCA_029931975.1 Bacteroidales bacterium
CATTTATCTGGCTTTCACTAATGATAAATGGAGGCGCAATAAGGGTGTGCTCTCCAAGAAAACCGTCTATTGCACCTGATCCGGGATAAATAATTAAGCCGTTATTCATGCATTTAGCTGCCAGACTGTTTATAACTTTGCCGGGCTTTTCAAATTTAAAGGGTTCCTTGGTTTTTTTATTTTTCACAATCTCAAGGCCGGTTAAAAAGCCTTTTCCACGTACATCGCCAACGATACTATGTTTCTCCTTGAGATCCTCTAAACCCTGTTTTAACAAGGGAGATAATTTGTTAACACGCTCATAGAGCTTATGTTTACGGCAGTATTCAATAACGGCCACACCAACAGCACCACCAGCTGGATTTCCTGAATAGGTATGGCCCGGCACAAATAAACCACCTTTAGAACTTGCAAGTGTATTAAAAATTCTCTGGGTAATAACAATGCCTGCCAACGGGAAATAACCTGAACTGGCTCCTTTGCCAAAGGTAATCATATCCGGAACTGTCTGGTAATGTTCCATGGCAAAATTTTTGCCTGTACGACCAAAGCCGGTCATTACTTCATCAACGATAAACACAGTCCCATATTCATCACAAATATCCCTGATGATTTTATAATATCCAGGCGGTGGAGTAACAGCTCCAACACTTGCACCGACTATTGGTTCCGCAAGAAACGCAGCTACATTTTCCGGCCCGGTATTGATGATCGTATCCCGCAGGCGGTGAGCACAGATGATATCACAGGACGGATACTTTCTGCCTTCCGGGCACCGATAGCAATGGGGTGCAGGTATTTTCGGGTATGGCAAAAGAGACTTTGAGTAGTGTTTTCTCCTGGGCAGGTGCCCGCTCATGGATAAAGCCCCGGTGGTGATTCCATGGTAGCTGCCCCAGCGGCTGATTATCTGATCTCTTAAGGGGAAGCCTTTTTCCTGTTGATATTGAATTGCCATCTTAGTGGCCATTTCATTGGCCTCTGAGCCACTGGAGACAAAAAATACCTTATCCAGGTCTGCCTGGGTCATTTCAGAGACGTATTTAGCAAAGGTTTCTATGGGTTCGTTTGTCATATGTGAGCGATAAACATAAGCTGATTTATCAGATTGTTTTTTATAGGCTTCCCCTATTTCTTTTACGCCATGACCAATGCTTACAACAGCCGGCCCACCAGTTCCATCAATATATTTATTGCCATCCTGGTCAAATAAATAGACCCCCTCACCATGGTTAAGCACACGAATTTCATCGTTCATATTATAGTGAAACACATGTCCTTGTTTGCCGCTTATTTTCATTTTTTATAATTCCTTTGTTTAAGCAAATGTAAGAAATCTTTGTGGATTTCGTTGTAAGATCATATCAAGTTCATCCTGGCTAAAGCCACGGAGCCGCATGGCAGGCACAGCATTGGTCAAGATATGATCGTATCCGTGCCCGCCATATTTTGCTAATCGTGATTTTTGATCCATATCAATTGAGATAAGGATTTGATCGCCATAGCCTTTGTCTAGGATATCCCTCACTAGTGCAATGCGTTGCATGTCACTTGGAATATCAAATGGTTCATAGGCAGACGGGTAATAACAATCCATTCCCCAAAAATCGTATTCAACAAAACATCCTTCATCCAATACACGATATCTGTTTTCCGGTTTCTGCAAACAGCGATCCATATGGTCTATTGCCACTTTACCAAGGTCAGCACCTGCCTCTTTCAGGATGTCAATTAATTCAAAAGGAGCAGTATCCGACCTGCCAGGATGTACATGCAGCCCTGCGCCGGTTGCTTTTTGAGCCAGGCCGGCTGCAAAAAGGACCTTTTTTTCAACCGGGTGTAAGGGCCAGGAGCAGCCGATTTCACCAATCATACCTGAATGAATGCCTGTAGGGGTTCCCTTAAAAATTGAATCAATCATTTCCCGGGCATACTGGTCAATTTCAGTATCTTCGGAAACAATATCTTTTATGGTAGGCCACACATAATAACCACATCCCATTATAATATTAATATCAGTGCGGCGGCTTATACGCAGCAGGGCATCGGGATCCTGGCCAAGGCCTTTTATAGTTGCATCCGCCAGGGTATTGCCACCTTGTCTTGTATAGCGACGAAGTTCTTCGCAGGTGGTGTTTTCGTCTAGCATAACAGTATTATCTATATTGATTCCTCCATAGCGAATTCCGGCTAGGGTGTCGATGGAAACGGGTTGATAAAAAAAATTTAGTAAACTTGCCTCTTTTGGCGGGGTTGGATATACAGCAGATCCGTCTATCAGACAATGCTCATGGGGCATTACTATACCAAGCTTATTCGGGTCCATAAGTCCTTGAACTGTAAGGGCTTTGCCTTTTAATCTATCTTTATTGTAGATCATACAACAGTCTCCATAAGATATAAAAACAACGTTTGTAAAAATAACATTAACGAAATAAATATAGCTGACAAATCAGAAATTCCAATTCCAATTCCAAAAATTTAAACAGCACAAAACATGCCATTTATTCTAATAATTATTATCCTTGCTTAGCAGGCAGTATAGATACACGCTTTATGGGAAATATTTCTTATTTTCAGATTTTTAAGGTATTTATTTGTTGTCAATAATCTCACTAAAACTAATCATAATTTGCCTATATTGCACAAAAATGAACAATATAGGACTAATTCGTGCATTTTAAGACCAAGGCTGTTATGTTGAAGTCATGGTCGGTAAAAACAATAGATAGCAATAACACTGACAGGGGGAAACAATGCAAACGTTTTTATATGAAAACTGTGATAATCCGATTTTAAAAATCGATAAGAATGGAAAAATATTAGATGCCAATCCTGCTTTCAGGAATGAATTTGGAATTAAAAAACCATACTCAAGCGACAGGATATTCAAAGCCCTGCCAAATTTCCCAAAACTTGATGAAATTGTAAAAAATACTTTTTACCAGCATGGTGATAAATTGAAATACCGGATTGAAAAATCACCTGTTCATAAGGATCATGGCTATATGCTTTTATTTCATAAGCAGCCCGGGGATATTCTTTTACAACTTGGTCAGGCTGCGGTGCTGAGCAATATTAGTGCAGGGGTTATCATTGTGGATAAAGAATGCAAAATTGTCCATTATAATGATCATCAATTACAGTTTGACGGATTTAAAGAATCGGAAATAATTGGCAAAACGACATCAGAAGTAGAAGGAATTGATCCGGAAGACAGTGGTCTTGAGCAGGTATTGAAGTCCGGGGAAGAGTCTTTGGATTATGAACATCACTACAACAGCAGGCTTAATAGATATGTCACCATGGAAGGACATCTTTTCCCGTTACGTCACGCCAATAAACTAATCGGTGCAGCTGGTATTTATCAAAGGCTGTCCACCTTTGAGGAAAGGACAAACAACCCTGATGAGAAAAAAGCAAAAAATAAAACTCTATCCAATCCCAAAAAGAAGCTTTATACCTTTGATGATATTTTAGGAAATGCTCCCTGTCTTGAA
>JAOZQY010000085.1 GCA_029931975.1 Bacteroidales bacterium
TGCTCTTTTTGCTACCGGAGAAAAGAAAGACAATCTCCGGGAATTCCTGCATAAGGGTTCGGATGCTTGCTTCAGCAAAGTTTTCTTCATAATGGCTTACCTCCTGAAATTCGTCGAATGCAATAATCACCTTTTTTCTGGACTCAGATAATAGTTTGAAGATTTGAGGATTACCGGTAATGGGGTCAAAGGAGACTGATGTTCCCAGGCTGCCCAGGATTTTGCTTTCATATAATACTTCAGACATCTTCTGAGCAAAGTGAACCAGGTTTCTGGTAGCAAAAAGGTCGATAAACAGGGTTGTATACCTATTTTGATAGAGCAGAAAAGGTATGATGCAGAAGTATGGTTTTGCCCAGTCGTCTGTGGGAAAACAGCGTCAGGTTGCGGTCATTCTTTACGGCATTAATTAGGATTTCCGTTTCACTTTTTCGGTCGATGAAATACGCTGGTCCGCGGTATGTATTTGTGACAAATGGATTCATAGTATATGTTTGCGCAACCCGATTACATACAAATCAAGTCCTAATGTGCATCTTACTCAATACTCATCTTCATCTTTCTCATGTGAGAAACTGAATCGCCGGGATGGCTTCGGTATTTTGATCGATGGTTCTTGCATTCATATCATTCGAAATGATAAAACGGTGCAGTACCGGTTTGTCAAGGATTTCATTCAATTCTCGCAAATGCCTTGCGTCGACCGAACGTACATGCTCACTTTTCTTAATCTCAATGGCGATATAGCCTTTTTCTGTCTCTATGAGCAGATCGATTTCTCTGCCATCTGTTGTCCTTAGATGATAAAAGGAGACCTCCTGGTCAATGACCCTTGATTGTTTATAGATCTCTGCCACAATTGCACTCTCAAATTCATGGCCGGTCAGCTCCTCTCTTTTCTGCAATACGGTCCTCATAACTCCTGTATCCAGGAAGTGGACTTTAGGCGATTTGACCAGCTTTTTTTTTGGATTTCTGCTCCATGCAGGCAATGTAAGTGTTTGATAACTGATGCTCATATATAGCAGAAAACGCTGGACTGTTTTAGAACTTACACCCGCTTCATTAGCCATACGTGAAAAATTAACAAGCTGAGCTGTATTTATTGCCAGAAGCTTCTGAACTTTGGTAAATGGTTCAAGATGACGTATTTCAGCCAGATCTCTGATGTCCCTTTCAAGGTATGTTCTGACATAATTCTTCAGCCATTCATATTTCTCTTCCGCTGGTATGGATGAATCAGAGATGGCGGGATAGCCTCCGAATTTCAGATACGCATCAAGGATCTCTTTTTTCTGTGCATGATCGTTATCCAGAAGAAAAGGGATCATTGTTTTTGACTGACCGGAAAGAATGCTCTGATAATATGATAAAGTCACTGGATCCTCCCATTTATCGGTCAGCATCTCCGGAAGGGTAAGGGGATACAATTCGACGATCAGGCAACGGCCTGCCAATGATTCCCTGATGTTCTTTAGTAGAAGGATTTGTGATGAGCCCAACAGGATATACCTGGGCGAAGAAAATTGATCATACACAGCTTTTATACTCTCAACCAGTTTAGGTTCTTTCTGTATTTCGTCTAGAATGGCCACCGGATATAGACTATTCCACTGTGAAGCCGTTAGTTTTCTGTACTCTTCAACAAGTACCGGGTCCTCGATAGATATATAGGAATGATTTGGGAAGAGTTTTTTAACCAGGGTCGTTTTACCTGTTTGCCGTGCCCCTGTTAGTACAATAATTCTTCCAAAACGAGAAGCGCTTTTTTGTAAGATGTTAGCCGACAGGGTTCTATTTTTCATATTACCTTTTACCTTGTAAATCAAAGAATAAATGTAAACAATCGACATGGTAATTCCAAAAAATACGCCATAATCATGCATAGTATGTCTAATAATACGCCATAAATATACCCAACATGCCAAATATTACGCAGTATCATATCAACCAGAACCTATAACAAAGAGTTGGTTTTTGCTATCGCTTAAATATAATGGAATAGGCTGCTGCTCCCTAAAGTGTTCATAATCAAAGTGATTGAACCGCAACCCTTAGAGTAAGTCCAGCACAGGCAGATAGATACTATGTCTGTTGATGATTTAAGTGATAGAGAATTTGCTTCGCTAAGGGATTTCTGGATTAGCGATTAAGGTGTTCATTTTATGTTTGTCTGGGAAAAGCATTTCAGGACCAAAGGTATACTTACATTTAAATTTAAGGATTTAGAAACTTATTTTATCAAAAGTGAATTATTTGAGTAAATGGATTCTGATATTACGGAAAATACAATCTATCCAAATCAATTTAGCGAAACCACAAATACACTAAGATTTACGCAGCAGATCCATGGCGGTCATATAGCCGCTGATGATCGAACCTGAGAAACCGCCACCGAATTTTCCCCATGCCGAAGCGACATGGATGTTCTCGGGGAGGACTGACAGGTATTCGGTGGATTTGCCGGGATTTTGCGCAAAGCCATATACGGCTCCTTTAGGGTTGAGTGTAAATCTTTCTACGCTCAGAGAGGTGGCCACCTCCGCATACTCCACGGCATCGCGGAAACCTGGAATAATTTTCTCGCAGCGACTGGTGATAATATCAGCCACATCGGCTTTCATACGGTTATATTCGTTCTGCTTCAGATTCTCCCAATCTTCGGTGTAATCGACAGCGCAAACCGCTCCCACACTTTTGCCCCCGGGGGCCAGGTCAGCCTCCACCTGGCTATAGTCCACCAAGGTGAAACTACGGGTGCTGAAATCGCTGTGGTTGTTTGCCAGGATATCTTTCTGGGACCCGACCGAGCTATCATAGATAAAGGTGGAATAGTGTTTGTTACCCAACTCTTTCAATGGTTTCTTAAATCCATAGTAGACGGTGAGCAGGGAGGCACCAATGGTATTTCCGGCAATGGTGCCGGCCAGTCTTTTTCCATCCTGTTTAGAGAGCAGGGTCTCTGCCAGGTTGGGAACGGCAGCATTGACAATGATATGAGTGGCACTGTCGAAGAAAGGCTCTTTCTCTCTATCATTGGTTTTGTGATAGGTGACGCCCACCGGTTTTCCTCCTTCATAATCGATGGAGGTTACAAGGTGTTTTAGCTTGACCGTACCGCCGTTTTCGGTAATGATATCGCTCAGGGCATTGGAGAGTTGCTGGGAACCCCCTTTGATAAAGTTGGCCCGGCCGCCATAATAGCTTCCCTGGGCAGTGAGGTAGTAGATCCAGGAGAGGGTGTATGGATCGTCATGAAAATAGCCTAGATTTCCAAGTAGCACCAGTTTCAGGTCATCGTTGGAGATGATCTCATCCAGGAATGCTCCCACGCTTTTATCAGGTTCATTCCGGTGGGCGACCATCACCCTTTTGGCATTAAGTACATGGTAAAAATAGTCGTCTATCCCCTTCTCCTGGTCCGGAAAACTGCTCTTCAGGATCGCTTTGGCCTTCTCCGGATCGTGTGGAACCACCAAGTCGTAACGCTCATTGATAAACCGGTAGAACTCGGGAACCGGGAGGAATTCCACCCTGTCGGAAATCCCCAGATCGGCAAAGAGCCTGTTCTTCATATCGGTGGGATGGAGCCCGTCCATTTCGTGCAGACCCACCTCCATGGTAAAATCGCGACGTTTAAAGGTGGTGGCGCAGCCCCCGGGACGGTCGTGTTGCTCAAGTACCAACACCCTTTTTCCCTCTTTGGCCAGTTTGGCCCCCGCGGTCAGGCCACCCAGTCCGGCACCGATAACAATAACATCGTACTTCATCATCAGCTCATTTTATTTCTTATCGTCTTCCGGGATGGGATACCTACGGAATTCAGCGTTCCGGTCAAAAAGATAGCGGTAAGTGATGTAGTGTTTTGCAGTTGTGCAACCCACTGACATAAAGATCTTCTTCATCTTGGGATTGAAATCGCCCACCCAGGAAAACTCAATTTCGGTGTAGTGCGGTTTTCGCTCAAATACTTTAACCAGGGTGAGTATGATTCCAGCCTCAACGCCCCGGCTCTGGTAAGCGGGAACCACACCCATGAGCACACCCCGTGCACGGGTTATGGTCTTTTTTTTCTTCAGGTAGAGGAACTTCAGTTTGGCGCTTAGGTTGAGCTTGCCATTGAGGTGCTTCAGGATCATGTTCACATCGGGGTACATCAGGTAGATGGCGATGGGTTTCCCTTTGCTGTAGGCGATACAGATAAACTCCTCGTCGATAATGGCCTTGGCCTTCTTCAGGGTCTTCTTGATGTAGGAGACCTCCAGGGGCTGGAAATTCTCTTTAAAGGTGGGCCAGGTTTCATTGTAAACGCTCACAAAATCCTGTATATACTTATCGGCCTCTTTCCATCTGAAATGTTTGAATTCATAATCCGGATTATTAGCCACCCGCTGGGCAATCCGTTCAAAACGGGGAGGCAGCGGCTTGGTTATATCCAGGTGAAAACCCTCCTGCTTATAATAAGTTTGGAAGCCGTAGGTTTCAAAGAGTTCCTGGTAGTAGGGGGGATTGTATGCAATCTCATAGGAGGGGTGGGAAAATCCATCCACCAGCAATCCCCAGTACTTATCATTTTCCCCGAAGTTAATGGGTCCGTCCATGGCCTCCATGCCCCTCTCCTTCAGCCATTCTTTGCCTGTGTCGAAAAGAAGATTGGCCGCTTCCTGCATGTTGATGCATTCGAAGAAGCCCATGCCCCCGGTTTTTTGGTCGTGTTTGTCACAGCTGTTGCGGTCGATGAAGGCAGCCACCCGGCCAATTAACTGCTGATTGTCATCGTAGAGCAACCAGCGGCTGGCCTCCCCGTGTTTGAAATAGACGTTATTCTTTGGATCGAAGATCGAATCGATCTCTTTGTCGAAGGGACAAACCCAGGTATCATCGTCCCGGTACAAAATACGACTTACCTCTAAAAATGCCTTCTGCGCCTTTCGGTTTTTTACTTCCTCAAGTCTCATGATGCTTTGCTATAAATGGACTCAAGTAATTTGCTATATCGATCGATCAATACCTTACGCTTGAGCTTCAGACTGGCTGAGAGTTCGCCGGTTGCGGGCGACCAGTCATGGTGGACCATGCGGAAGCGTTTTATCCGTTCCCATTCCATGAGGTTCTTGTTAATTCTTGCGATCTCCTCATTCATGGCGGCAACCACCTCTGGCAGGACAATCATCTCTTCCGGCTTCTTCTCCTTTTTAAGGCAATTAATAACACACCATTCCTTTATATAGTTGAAATCGGGAACCACCAGGGCACTGGCAAATTTCTCATGTTCGCCCACCACCATTACTTGGTCGATGAACGAGGACTCTTTGATCTTGTTCTCAATGGGCTGCGGGGCCACAAATTTCCCGCTGGAAAGTTTGAAGATTTCCTTCTTACGGTCGGTGACCATCAGGAATTTTCCATCTTCCAGATGACCCACATCGCCGGTATGGAACCAGCCCTCCTCGTCGAATACAGATTTAGTAAGTTCCTCATCCTTGTAGTAGCCCGGCATCACACAATTGCCTTTGCAGAGAATCTCGCCATCCCCGGCAATCTTCAGTTCCACGCCCTCGATGACTGTACCTACAGATCCCAGCTTACAAACGCCCTTTTCCTTGCGGTTGATGGTAATAATGGGAGAGGTTTCGGTCAGACCGTACATATTGATAATTTTTAGTCCGCTGGCCCAGAAAATTCGCTCCAACCTGGGTTGCAGGGCAGCGCCTCCGCATCCCACCTGTTTGGCATGACCACCCAGGGCCTCGCGCCATTTGCTGAAGATCATCTTGTCGGCAATCTTTAGCTTCAGGTAGTAGAGCCAGCTTTTCTCTCCATGGGGCTGGTATTCAAGGCCCAGCTTCACGGCCCAGAAGAACATCCGCTTCTTGAAACCCTTCAGGCTCCTTCCCTTGGCAATTACATTGTCGTAGATCTTCTCCAGGATTCTGGGGACCGCATCAAAGCCGGTGGCCTGGATCTCCTTCAAATTGGCAGCAATGGTTCCCATGTTTTCGGCATAGTAAATGCAGGAACCCGCATACTGGGTCTGGTAGTTGCCCAGCCTCCCCCCCACATGACAGACGGGGATAATGGCCAGGTAGCGGTCATTCTCATTCATTTGAAATACCCCGGATGCTGCCAGGAAGTTGCTCACCAGGTTTTTGTGTGTGAGCATCACTCCCTTGGACCGGCCGGTGGTGCCTGAAGTGTAGATAATGGACACCACTTCCTCTGGGGCAATCTCCTTTTTGTTGTTCTCAATCTTCTTTATGCTTTCCTGGGAAGCACTTTTTCCCTTTTCCAAGACTTCGTTCCAGTGCCTTGCACCTTCGATGGTGTCGAAGGTAAAAAAGTGCTCCACCTCTTTGATCTTTTTTGCTTCCGGCTCGATAAGATTATATAGTTTCTTATCCGAAACGATTATCATTTTGGAGTCAGAGTGTTTCATTACATAGCTATACTCCTCGGCGTTCATAGAGGTGTATGCAGGGACATGAATCACGCCGGCCATTGCCATGCCCATATCCACAAAGTTCCACTGGGGCCTGTTGTTAGTAACGGTCATGATCTTGTCGCCCTTCTTAAAACCAAGCTCCAGGAGTCCGTATGCAAATTGATGGGCTATTTCGCTATACTGCTCCGATGTGTAGAAAAGCCATTTGCCATCGATTTTCTCTGATAAAACCTTATTACCTGGAAATATAGTGGTAAATCTTTCCAGTAAATCAAAATTGCGTGTAGGGGTCATATATGTCGATTTATGTTTCAGGCAAGATAATCAATCTTAACGAAATTAAGATGGATTAGTAGTAGCTGCTCCCATCCCAGCAGTGGGTACATAACTTTTCTTTCGGGAGACCGATGGCCTCAATCAGGTCGCCTAGGTCCTGGTACATAAGGGAATCTATCCCCAGATTTTTGGCAATCTGCTCCACCATGTTTCGGTACTTCTCCGTGGTGGAATCGGCATACTCCTCCAGGTGGATCTCTTCACCCTCCAACTGCTTGATCGCTTTACGTGTGGCCAGTTCCATAGTGGATCGCGATTGAGAAAAATTCAGGAAGTTGCAGGGGAAGGTGAGGGGGGGACATGCAATGCGCATATGTACCTCCTTGGCCCCGGCATTCCGGAGATCGGCTGTATTGTCCTTCAGCTGTGTTCCCCTTACAATGGAGTCGTCAAGGAAGACCATGCATTTTCCTTCGATCATGGCCTTATTGGGAATCAATTTCATTTTGGCCACCAATTCGCGCATGTCCTGGTGCTGTGGCATAAAGCTCCTTGGCCAGGTGGGAGTATATTTAGAGTAGGCTCTTTTATAGGGAACACCATTTTGATTACCATAGCCGATGGCATGACCCACACCCGAGTCTGGAACCCCGCAGACAAAATCGGGCTTTACCGTATCTCTTTTGGCCAGGGTGGCCCCGCAGCGGTAGCGTACCTCGTCCACATTGATCCCTTCATAATAGGAAGGCGGATATCCGTAGTAGACCCAGAGGAAGGCACAAACCTGCATTTTCTCACCGGCAGGTTTCAGGGTTTTGTATCCTTCGGCAGTGATCTCCACAATTTCGCCCGGTCCCAGGTAATACTCAATTTCATATCCATTGTTGGGGAAGGCACAGGTCTCCGATGCCACCGCATAGGCTCCATCTTTTTTCCCGATAATGGCCGGGGTTCTTCCCAGCTTATCGCGTGCTGCTATAATTTTGTCAGGCGTCAGAATCACAAGGGTGCAGGACCCCTTGACACTGGCATGGACATTTTCGATTCCAGCAACGAAATCGTTCTCCTCACATATCAGGTTGGCCACCACTTCTGTGGGATTCACATTGCCCTGGAAGTTCTCTGTAAAATGACCCTTGTTATCGAGAAAGCGCTTTTCAAGCTCATCAATATTCACCATGCGGCTCACCGAGGCGAGGGCAAATCGTCCCATGTGGGAGTTGAACATGATGGGCTGAGGGTCGGTATCGCTGATGATTCCAATACCACTTTTCCCGTTAAACTTCACCAGATCCGGCTCAAACTTTGTTCTGAAATATCCATCTTCCAGGCTATGGATCGACCTTCTGAAACCATCCTTTTCATTGTAGAATACCATTCCTGCCCTTTTGGTCCCCAGGTGGGAATGATAATCGGTGCCGTAAAACACATCGTAAACACAATTCTGCTTCGCAATTGCTCCGAAAAAACCGCTCATAGTGGAAATAGTTTTAGGTTCGTGGTGGTCTAAAACTATGCAATTAAAATGTGAATGCAAATTGTTTTAACAGTATCTATAAATGGGCAGCCTCCCAACCGGTCAGGGCCGATTTTCTGTCCAGCCCCCATCGGTATCCATTGATCTCCCCGGTTTTGCGAACCACCCGGTGACAGGGTATAAGGAAGGCCACTGGATTAGGTCCGATGGCACTACCTGTGGCCTGGAGTCCACGGGGATTATTGACATGCTCCGCTACTGCCTGGTTCTGGTTCATACCCCTCTGATTTATCTGTAAAGATACGCGGGGATCCGGCATTCAAAAACCCGTTTCTTGAGCTCTTAGAGCAAAAGGTGCTGTTTTTCTGTCTTGTTCCAGTCCGCCTGCGACTCGTACTTCACGACAAAAATCCTCAGGTCGGTCTGTGATTCATACTCCACTTTAAAAACCTTCTGTCCCCACAGAGACGAAGGGATAAATATAAGCACCAGCAGGCAAAGTTATATTGTTTTCATTTTTCAAGAGCTTGGGGACAGCGAAATCAGATCAAGAATTGGTCCAAAAAAATCCCTATCTTTTTAAGGTCTATTATAATTGTAAGGAAGATGAAAACCATCATTTGTTTTGGGGAAGTATTATGGGATGTATTGCCAGCGGGCAGAAAACTGGGAGGCGCACCTCTGAATGTGGCACTCAGGGCACAGTCACTGGGAAATGAGGCGAAGATGATCTCCGGCATAGGGAAGGATCAGATTGGTGAAGAGCTTGCCCGGGAGATAAAAGTTCACGGAGGTAGTCTGGATCACATTCAGGTAAGTGAAACCTTTGCCACCAGTGAGGTTCTGGTAGAGCTTGATGAAAATGGCTCGGCAACATATGAAATCAAAATGCCCTGCGCTTGGGATAATATTTCACTCGTTCAGAAGGATATGGATGCAGTAAAAGCTGCGGATGTTTTAATTTATGGAAGCCTTGTGGCCAGGAGCAGTACATCGAGGAATACTCTGCTTGCTTTACTTGATCGGGCCAGCTATAAGGTGTTTGATGTGAACCTGCGGCCACCTCATTATTCGCCGGAAAGACTGATAGAGTTAATGAAACCTGCCGATTTTGTAAAGTTCAATGATGATGAACTATTCGAAATTTGTTCCTGCCTGGAGTTTAATGATAGAGATCTGGAAGCCTGCATCAGATTTATGTCCGAGCAGACAGGCACTGACCAAGTATGTGTGACCCTGGGGAAAGACGGAGCTGTGCTATTTTATAACAATACCTTCTACTACAACAAAGGATACCAAGTAATAGTGGCCGATACAGTGGGTGCCGGTGATTCTTTCCTGGCATCCATCATCTCTCAGCTTCTGAACGGCAATCAGCCTCAGGATGCTATTGACTTTGCCTGTGCTGTTGGGGCCATTGTTGCCGCAAAAAACGGGGCCAATCCTGAAATACCCGATTCAGAAATCAGGAGTATGATCGAATCGCAGAAGAGGTAATAAGCATTAAATCTCAGATGGGATTCTTCTGATCAGGCTTTGCAGGAAGGTTTGACTTCATCCTTCTTCTAAAAGAAGAGGGGATCAGGTTGAATCCCCTGATGCCGAACCTCCGGGCCAGAAGCTCCAGTCCCAGCAGTGAGACCACCCCGCCTGGCAGGATCACCAGGGTGGTGAAGATGGAAAAGCGGCCCACATCTTTCAGTTGCTCAATGGCTGCCTTTACCTCCGCTTCGGAAGGAGGTTCCTTACGTCCGCTCAGGTCCAGTTTCGCCTCCAGTAATTTAAAGAAGGAGCGGGCCATCTCTTCGGTCTCTCCGGCCTCTTCTCCTACGATGGAAACACCTTCATCGATCAGCTTCCTGGTTTTGACTGCATATTTTCTAGCAAAGAGGTAGCTGCGGTGATTCTTCACCGGCAACCTCCAGGCGGCATTTTTCAGTGCTTTGAGTGTATTGATAATTCCTGACTCCTTCTGCATGCTATTCTTATAAGAGCTTTGTCTGTGCAGTTGGTTTAGGCGATTTTGCTACCAGGATCCGGCTCACTTCGGCCGAGCTGTTTGAAAGACAGTGTACGATGTCTTTGGGGCTCTCCACCAGGTGATCCCGCTCTACGGTGATGGTTTCATCCCCGACCTGAACATCAACCGCTCCTTCAAGAATGTAAAAGAAGACATTCACCGGAGTGATGTCGGCATTTTTCCAGTTTACTATTTTCATGTTTCCAGTTTAGGATACAACATCATCTGTGCAATAAAGTTCTCCAGTCTTTCCTGAATTTCTCCTGTGAAGGTTGTATCCGACAAACGGGTTTTCATATTTTTTTCTTTAAGTTCTGTCATCCTGTTTTTATAAGAATCTTCTCCACTCAGTTCATAGGTCCTGGCCATGCTTCCTGATCAGCTGTACCAGTTCGTTTTTGGGCGTTTCCTGACTTTTGAACATATTAGTATGTTATTCAATGGGATACCAGTCAAAAAGGTAAATCAGACCATCTAAGATGGATGGCAATGAAACGGAGCCATGAAGATTTTTTTCATAATATTTCCACTGGAAATTCAGGTCACCGTTCAGGATCTCTTGCGATTGCTTTAATAATTTCTGATTGTCCCGGTCCAGTCTTGGGTCAATGGCCGGGTAGTTATCAAATAAACCAGGATCATTTCAGGCATAACTCCACCCCAGTATCTATGAACAGTTGTTACAGCCTGAAGATTTAGCTCGCCATCCAACACATATACGACAGGGTATTTTTGTGAACTTTCCGGGTTATGGTTTTCTGGATTCGGCCTCGGGCAGCAAAAAAGCAATGAGCATAAACAAAATGGCTATTGGACCGGCCACAAGCAGGGCAGGCAGATTACCACTTAGTGATGTGTGTGTTTCAGGATTTGTCTCGGCGAGACTCACGGCTCCGCCTGCGATCTTATCAAAGAGTGCAGCATCCTGTATCAGACCAAAAATCAGCATATATACCAGGGCACCTAAGAGTCCCCCCGCTAAAAAAGCAAGAGCATCCTTTCTGCCTCTTCCGGCAGCCACTATGCAGGTGCCCGGGCAATAGCCGCCTATGGCAAACCCGGTACCCAGAATTGCACCGCCAATAATCACTCCGGTGTAGGTGGTTTTTACATTCAGGTGTTCGGCCTCGATGAGGTTTAAACTCAGAAGGATGAACAGGAGCAGGCTGCTAAAGCCAATGGCAAAAAGGATCACTTTCATGAGATGAAAATCCTTCAGGCGCAACATGCCGATGATTTTTTGGGGATAGGAAGCCTTGGCCTGGTCCAGTGCAATCCCAAAAGCAAGGCCGAGAATGATGGCGAGTATAATTTTCATTAGGACGACCTTTTTGAGTTAAACACAAGGATGGCAATTGGAATGGCCGTGGCAAAAGCTCCGGCAGCAAAGAGGTAGCCGCTCAGTGAAGTCTGCATCATTCCACTCATCATATGTCCGCTGGTGCACCCACCGGCCAGGCGTGCCCCAAACAGAGCCAGGAAACCGGCAAAGAAGGCAAAGGCATAGCGTTTTTTAGCTGAGGGTCCAAACCTGTTCCTCCAGACCTTTGGAGAGATACGATCTTCATTGCTTACTTTTTTCCTGGAAAGTTTCCCTGAAACAAAGCCGCCCACCAGCATACTCAGGGCAAAAATAAATCCGTAGTTGAGAGGATTGGCCACCAGCGAGGCATACTTGCCACCACTCTTATTCAAATAGGCATTTGAACTTTCATAGGACTGATTTGCATCATCTTGTGTGATCAGGTCGGGCGAAAGGAGATTCCATACGATGCCATCCAATACCACAAACTGTGTCGAAACCCCCACTGGTTTTACCAGCCAAACCCCCACAAGGAATACAGAGCCGAGGAAGAGTCCGCCCTTGAGCCAGCTCTTTGGTTTTTTCATAGTTCCTTTATTACAACTTCATAAAATTAAGCCATTCCTTTGGATAAAAGAACAGAGCAAGGGAATCGAATTTCTTATTAGAAGTAAAAACGATTATTTCAGGGGTAGAAGCCTGATGTTCTTCCATCGCACCTGGTAGGGAGTGGGATTGTCACCTACATCGTGAACCTGCAGTCCGATGATCCCCTTATCTGTGAGCCCATCCCGGAAGTCAGACACAAGCACCCCGTTTACGATTGTTTTGATGGCATCCCCCTTGCACTCGATCCGGAAAGCGTTCCATTCCTTTTTTTGAAAAACCTTGCTTTCTTTTGACCCCTCTTCTGGCCACCAGGGCATCATGGCTCTTCGGGCCTCATCGTAAACACCTCCTGATCCACCTCCGGCTGCAATCTCAACCTGGTATCCATATACCCTGTCGGTGGGGATGGTCACTTTCTGGTAGCTACCCTGATCATTTCTAAACCAGAAAACTAGTTCCTGTGGTGCAATTTGGCTACGGAACTGCACGCCGGAATTTAATTCATCATCCTCCAGCAGGACTTCGAATTCGAGAATAAAATCGCCGTATTCACGATCGGTACAGAGAAATGAGTTGGGACTCCCCTTGGTGGCGGTTCCAACGATGCATCCATCTTCCACTTTGTAGCTGGCAAATCCGCTGTGAACGGACCATCCATCCAGAGTTTCTCCATCGAAAAGGGTTATCCATTTTTCCTGTGAGTTGGAGACACAGGAAACGGTGAGCAACAGGATGATCGAAGCCAGAGTTTTTAGGAGATGTGTTCTCATGCTTGGGAATGTTTGGTGTTTATGGTACTAAGTTAAGGCTCTATGTTGATTTAGGTGGGTAAAGATAAAATGTTCAGCTTTGCATATGCAA
>JAOZQY010000222.1 GCA_029931975.1 Bacteroidales bacterium
TCGCATTTGTTACAGGCCTTTGAAGCCTAAATCCAACGTATTATTGGAACAATAGAAAAAACATTGTATATAAAAAGAGTCAGCTTACATTTGAATTGCTCAACATATATCCCACACCCGGAATGGTCAGAATATATTGGGGCTGCTCTGGGTTCTTTTCCAGTTTGGCCCTTAAACGCTGGATATGGACATCAAGAGTTCTGCTCCATTTATACAATTTCTGATCCGGCCAGATCTCCATTTTAATTGTATCTCTGTCAAGTACTTTTCCGACATATCTAAATAGCAGTGAAAGGATATCAAATTCTTTTTTTGTTAAAACGATCTGAGCCCCGTCAATTACCAATTCACGACTTGCAGGCTTAAGCTGAAGATTGCCGACTTCAAAAATATCATCTGCAAAAAAATATGATTTGCTCCTGCGCAGCTGTGCTTTGACACGGGCAGCCAACTCCAGATAATCAAAGGGCTTTACTATATAATCATCTGCTCCGCTTTCAAGACCAAGCACCTTGTCCGACACACTGTCCTTTGCCGTAAGCATGATGATAGGTACATGGGAATTTGCCCTGGTTGCGCGGCAGATCTGGATTCCATCCATATCAGGCAGCATTAAATCAAGTATAATAAGGTTGATGGATTCTTTTTTGAAAATAGAGAGGGCATCTTTGCCAAGTGCCGCAGTGAACACTTCATAGCCATCAAGTTCCAGATTGTCCTTTATAATAGTAAGAATATCAGGGTCATCGTCAACAACCAGTATATTATATTGTCCCATATTCCACTCCTTTTTATTCTGAGAATAGTCTGCAGTTTATTTTATCCGTTTTACATTGGCAGGGTAAAAATAAATTTGCTTCCTGCATTTTCTTTGCTTTCCACCCTAATACTTCCGCCATGAGCTTCTACAAGCCCTTTGCAGATAGCCAGCCCAATACCGGATGAACCTTTTTGGATGTTCACCATTCCATTTTCTTGGGGAGCCTGATGAAATTTTTTGAAAATAAGTTTATGATGTTCAGCATCAATTCCATGTCCCTCATCTTTTATGGAAAATTGTATTTCATTTTTTATCCTGGAAATATGGATAGATATTTTGCCTCTATCCCAGGAAAATTTAATAGCATTTGACATAAGGTTTGATATAACCTGGTAAATTCTGTATCTGTCAAGGGGAAGTACAAAATCTTCCAAAGCGTCAAGTTCTATTCTGAGGTTTTTTTTCATGGCATCTGTCTTTTGAGATTCTATAACCTCTTTTGCAATACCAGTCAGAGATTCATCAATAATATCAAGACCCAGGCGGCCCGCCTCTATCTTTGAATAATCAAGAAAATCAACAATTGTTCGTATCAGATGATTGGTGTTCTTTTTTATGATATCAAGGTAAACTGGATCGCTGCAGGATGATTTTCTTGAAAGAATATCTGCAGCCCCCTTAATAGAAGTAAGCGGGGTTCTCAGTTCATGGGAAATGTCTGAAAAAAATTCCGTTTTGGTAATGTTTAAAATTGACAGTTCTTTATTCGCCTGTTTAAGATTCAAAGTGGTATTAGAAAAATCCTTTGTGGCTTCTTTGATTTTTTTTTTCAATTCCTTGTGCCGGCTTTTAAGTTTTTTGTCTATTATATAGCAAAGGCCGACAAATTCTTTTAGTTCATCGCCTTCTATCTCAACTTCTCCATGGCCTAGTTCTTCGACTCTCATTTTCCGGGTAAACATCCTTATTTCTTTTAACGGCGTAAATATAAGTTTATTTGTAAAAAAAAACAAGATTACAACAACAGAGCCTGTAAGACCCAGCATTGTGACAAAAAGCAAAAAATTATTTTTTCTGATTGCAGCCTGGGCCTCTTCAAAAGGAATAAAGACACTTATACAACCACCGATGCCTCCTTTCCTGTAATATGTTTTGTTATGGCAGGAAAGGCAGCTTTCCCTGAGAATGAGGGGGGCGGCATATCTGAACACCTTTTGTCCGTCATGAACTTCAATGCGGCTCATGTCTTTTGCCTCCCCTGATATAAACCTGTTTATCGCATCTGTTTCAAAATCATCAGGCTTGTTTTTCGGGTTCATGGACTTGATGTTTGCCAGATTAAAGGAATATAGGTTGCTTTCCATTGCACGATTTGAAAGTTGCCTTGTCAGCATTGCCGGTGTCATCTTTGTATAAACTATACCGTGAGCATCCTTTACTTCCGGATTCTTGAGAAATGATTCAATAGTTTCTTTTTCATTTTTTTTAATCAGGATATAATTGTGATCTGAAACCCATTCCCTTGTCAGAACAATCTGTTTATGAAGAATTATAGCCTGTTTTTTAACCTGTTCCAGAATAAGCTGTTCTTCCTGGCGGGAAATCCAGAAAAAGAGAACAGTAAAAACAAAAACAATAGTTGCTGAGGTGATAATAATATACTTTAATGAAATCCTCTGTTTAATATAAGAAAGCATATGATATACTGCCTTACCTTATTTTTTTTTTCAATATCCGTTTTAATGCAGCCCTGCCAATATGTCAACTTTAACAAACTCTTTACATCAATTTACAGCATTTTTACCTCATTCTCTGCTATTAAAAATTAGCTCATTATTTTATTAATATTGGAATTTTATCGTAAAAAAGGAAAGGAGGTTGCCAAATCGATATTATGCATTTTCAAGTACCGCCAATTAAACCCTTTTTATCAACATTATGACTATCAGCAAAAAGGTTAAATATGGAAACAGACAACATAATGAAGTACATAGCAATCGGAAGCGTAATAACGGTGATTGGACTGTTCGCCTATGTGGTGAATGCAGCCAATATGGTATCATACCTTTCCGAAGATCCGAAAGTATGTATCAATTGCCATACTATGACATCGCATTACGCCACCTGGCAGCACAGTTCTCATCGGGAAAGTGCAACATGCGTGGAATGCCATCTGCCACAGGACTCTTTTAGCAGCAAAATGATTGCCAAATCCCTGGACGGCGCCAAAGATTTCATGGCCATGGCTTTCGGTAGTTATAGCAACAACATCAGGATTACCGACGGCATGGCAGAAAGGATACAGGCCAATTGTATATCCTGCCACAAGGAGCTTGTTTCTCAAATGATAGAGAACAGCAAATCATACCAGAAAAACGGGGATGTCTCGCAAGTTGATCGAAACTGCTGGGATTGTCACAGAAAAACACCTCATGGCTCCACCAGAAGTCTGTCAGTGACTCCCTATAATCTCGGCGTCAAAGAAAAATTATAAAACATCAAAAAGGAGAGATTTATAATGAAAAAACCAATAGCGCTGACTATTGTTTCAGCAATTGCAATTGTCATCTTAATTTTATTGGCGCTTTCCCTCAATACAGATAAAGCCGAACAAAAAGCGATGAATGCCGTGGCAATAAATTCTATGGCGGAAATCAAAAAGTTTGAATCAAAAAGTTCAGAATGGGGCAAATATTACCCA
>JAOZQY010000223.1 GCA_029931975.1 Bacteroidales bacterium
CAGCTTCAAGACGGAGGCTTGCTTCATCATCGGCCTTAATAACACCTTCTATGGATCGGTCTACCGGTTTTTCAAATATGGTTTTCAGAGTCATTTTCAGTTCCTTAAATTAAATCTCACAGTGATATATATTAAATGCTCTATAGTATTTGTCGTCATGCAATCTGCCAAACAGATCCAGTGATGCTCCCGATTCCAGTGAATGAGTATATGCCCCGGGAAAAAACATGACCATGGGATGGTCTTTGGCCGTACTCTGCAAATTATTCAAAACATTATGGGACCGGATATATGGATAAACTTCGCCTACACCGGACATAAAAATAACATCATGGGGTTCTTCAGTGATTCTTTTTCCGATTGCAGGTACTAAGGCGGTTTCGATATCCAGAATGGACTGTAGTTCTTCTTTTAATTCTTCTTTTGTCATTTTGGATTCTTCTTCCAGATACCATTCCCAGTCCCCATTTTCTTTCAAGATCTCAACGGAAATATCATATAAATTTATCTCCAGAACCTGAACGCCTGTTTGTGACAGTTTGTTTTTTAACTGTTTTTGCATTCGTTCCATTTCGATGGCTTCAGATGGGCGATATGGGCAAATATAAAAAGGGACTTCTTTTCCAAGCCCCTGCATCTTTAGGAATCTTTCACTGCTGATCAGTGCCTGAAGATGTTTGAATCTTTCTGGTATCGGCTGTGTTTCTGTATCAACGGTCATTTTACCCACTCCTTAAAATCTGTATCTGAGACCGGCAGTACAATATATAATTCGGATTTGTCAGAGACCAATGCCCTGGCAACTCGTTTGGTCAATATTGAAGGTAGTATGATGTTCACCTCTGATGTGATCTCGGCTTCCCTGAGTATCCTGAATAAAACCTGTTTAAGTTTCTTCTTTGTTGAGTCTTTGAGTCTTTCCAGTTCTTCATGCCATTCAGCTTTAGTGTCAAAAAAAATGGTATAGTCCTCTTCAGTTAGAGGGTAGTCCATGAGTAAAAACTTTTCTCGAATAACTTCAATAGCAAAATCACGTATAAAGCTATACCGCTTACAAACAGCAATCCATAATATCTGAAGCTGTTCCTGTCTTGAACCGGTTTGGATAATTTTTAGTTGTTCTGAGGAAAGAAGTTTGAGCCGGGATAGTACTTCGCGGCATATCCTTTCAAGGGAATTTTGAGTTCTGGACTGGAAAAGGTTGGTTTTTAGTATTTCTTCCCGGACGTTTGCCCAGTCTTTACTTTTTATGTATAGATCAGCTGCTGAGACGGCTTCCTGGTAAAGCAGTCCCCCAACTGTAAAAGACATTCGATATTTTGGTAATGAACCGTTTTTATTATGTAACTCCATTACTGAAAATCTTCATTCTCCTTTTAAAAATACAACACAGAATCAATTTCTACATAAATTGACTCAACAACCTGAAATCTGTAGATGATCCTTTCTGAAATAGACAAAATTGTCAATATCTATTACCTGTATTAATTGGAAGCTGAAGAATAATTACCGGGGCTTTCCAGCAATGACTGAATAAAGACCGGGAGGACACTATCCCCTATATGATTTTAGGGGTGAAATGGTTTTACTGAATCTTATTGATACTTTTTGTAGAACTTTATCTCGATGATCATAGGCCGGAGGATATCCGAACATAGGTTTCTGAAATAATTTTCTCTATGTATTCCTATGTCATTTTCACCCTTTTCTTAGAGATATATACTATTAATCTAATCACTTGAAGTGTGATAGATCCACCCACCCGAAACTAAAAAATCGTATTTTTCTATAACACTCTTGTTATGGTCTGATGCGATTTTTTAGTTTTATTCATTATTAAAACTGAAAAAGGAGATTTCTATGAGCACTTGTTTAACGGCATTGGCATGTCCAAAGCTGTATTCAGAAAACCTGTTCATCTGTGACTTTTGTCATAGACCAGCAGAGTTTGATGTAGAAGCCACCATTGATGGTGGAGAACGATCAGTCTGGCTATGTGGAGAATGTGACAGAAGTAAACAGATTCTTAAAAACTGGGAGGTTATTAAATGATCAAAGATGATCTAAAAAACTATTTAAAGGCTGGTTATCCGGCCCTTTGCGTACTAACCCAAGAGGCCCACAGAGCAGAACAACTTTTACCCTGCGATGATTGGGAGTTCTTCGTCTGGGATTGCAACCAAGGGATCAGAAAAGCTGGAAACAACCAGGTTGTTGATGAAATCAAAGACCCTGTTGAAGCGATAAACTGGTTGAGCATGTACACTGACACTGTATTGATTGCCAACAACCTTCACCTGTTTTTGGATATTCCTGAAGTTATTCAGGCGATTCAGAACGGTGTGATCCGCTGGAAAGGAATCGGATGCGCGTTAATCATGATTAGTCCGATCATACAAATATCTCCAGAAATAGAAAAATACTTTACCATTATTGACCTCCCCCTACCGGACGAGAACTCATTGATTAACCTGCAAAAAGAACTTTGCTCCAGTGTCAATGTTAACATCAACAAAAAAGCAGCCCGTGCAGCAAAAGGCCTTACAGAGTTTGAAGCAGAAACCGCTTTTGCACTCTCATTAATTAAAAAAGGCTATTGTTCAACAAGGATAATCTCTGAAGCGAAATCTCAAATGATTCGCAAATCAGGATTGATGGAGTTCTGGGAACCAGCTGATATCAAAGATGTCGGAGGTTTAGACAACCTTAAAACATTTATCAGCAATCGTTCCAGATCCTATGAATCTGGTAACGAGCATTTGCCGCGCCTAAAGGGTATTATCCTTTGTGGCATCCCTGGAACTGGCAAATCTTTATCGTGCAAAGCAACCGCATCCATTCTGGGCTGGCCCTTAATACGACTGGATATTGGTTCATTAAAATCATCCTTGGTTGGAGATTCAGAAAGACGCATCAGAGAGGCCACAAGTGTAATTGATGCTTTCGGAGAAGTTGTGGTCTGGATTGATGAAGTGGAAAAAACTTTTGCTGGATCTAAAAGTAGTGGTGACCTTGATGCTGGTACAACGGCAAATATGTTCAGCCACTTTTTAACCTGGGTCCAGGAAAGCGATACCTCTGCTATCATCATGGCAACTGCAAATGATATTTCAAAACTCCCTCCTGAATTTATCAGAGCTGGAAGATTTGATGCTACATTCTTTGTAGACCTTCCGACCATAAAGGAACGTGTAGATATTATCAGAATTATGAATAGAAAATATGGTTCTGATATTCCTACCACCTATGCTCAGAGATTAGCCGGTTATACCGGTGCAGAGATTGAACAACTTGCAAAAGATTCTCTTTATGATGGACTGGATGAAGCAATAGCTTCCCTGGTACCTCTTTCCAGAGTAATGCGAGAAGAAATCATTGCCCTTAGAGACTGGGCTAAAAACAGGGCTCGTCCTGCTAATACACTTGAGGACGAACCCAAAGATCAAAGAAAGATCAGACA
>JAOZQY010000086.1:0-920 GCA_029931975.1 Bacteroidales bacterium
AGCACTGTCGGTTTGGATGAGGCCATGGTTCGAGCGTATATTAAGAATCAAGAACAAAAGGATAAGGATCAGATGGATCTACCCTTTAAATAAAAACAAAAAGTGGCTGGTTTGAGACCCCCCTTTAGGGGGGCACATGATACCACCAGTTCACTGGTGGTATTCATTTTTCCTTTCTCTCCAAGTTTTCCACGACCTTATGGTTCCTCCAATTTTGATCCAGTTCCCAGCTTTATAGCAAGTGCCTACAAATCGATTTTTCTGCACAAAAGATTCTAATAAATACGGGCCGGATGTTATTATTCAAAGGTTTTGAGAGTTGGTGTCGGCGTTCTTCATCCATTTGCCAGGGAAGAAAGGCAGATAAAACCTCGGGAGCTTTCCCATGATTCTCGGCACAGGCAGTCAGGTATGATCTCAGCCAGTGATGGCAGTTGCTATAAAAGCATCCCGTTCTTCGGCTATTTCATCCATGCTTTCACCATTATAATCCCAGTTAAAATATCTTCCCGAAGGGTATGCCTGTTTGAGAATGTTTTTGGATATGGTGGTCTTACCAACTTGCCTTGGACCGCCAATAAAAACCATTTTTCGTTTTAAATCCTTAAGGATATTTTCATACAGATATCTCATAAGGCTATTTTATACCATAATCCAAAACAGCCACATCTAAACAAATACAGAATCCGTTTATTTGATACAACCTGACAATTTTTGTCAAAAATAAAATAAAATCTATTAACTTAAGAATGATCAATTATTATTATTTTAGTTTTATTGTAAATAAAATTAGAAAAAATAAAATAATATCAGTATGTTATGAGATAATGTTTATGATTTTGTATTTTGGCATGCTCATTGCAAAATACCTTTTTACAGTTTAGGAATGTTAATTGTTTTAAACAACCCCAAATCAAGGT
>JAOZQY010000086.1:930-12907 GCA_029931975.1 Bacteroidales bacterium
GAGACATGACCATGAAACAAAACATTGTTAGAAAAAATCAAAAGGGTTTTACCTTAATCGAGTTGATGATCGTTGTTGCCATTATCGGTATACTTGCAGCCATTGCAATTCCCAATTTTCGTAATTATCAAATGAAAGCCAAAACTGCTGAAGCCAAAACCAACATCGGTGCCATCAGAACTTCTCAGGAAGCCTATAAAGCTGAAAACGATGTATATATTGTTTGTGCACCTAATGCTAATGCTGGTTTGCTTGGAACTAAAGTTGCCTGGGTAACTAATGCGGCCTATACAGCTATTGGTTATGCACCTGCAGGAAATGTTTATTATGCTTATTCTGTCAACTCAGCAGGAACCTTTCAAGAAATGGCCATTGACGCCCAGGGTGATCTTGATGATGATAATGCCGCGGCATTCTTCACTATGTCCAGTGATGGTGTAGTGGTAGGTACACAAAGCACTGTTCCCAGTGCAACGGCTTGGTCAATTACCGCGAGTGGGGATGATTTTTAATCTATAGATATAACTAATAGTATGTCCATAATTTTAATAATGATGGACATGGGATAAGGTTTATTTTAAAAAGAGTAGGGGTGGGATCACAAAGGATGATTTCGCTCCTTTTCTTCTTGTAGACAGGATTATTGGTTACTCAAACCTGTTACTGCCCTAACACATGAACAGGGATATTAAATTTAATCCAGTCATTAGTAGATTTAACCTTTCCGTGAAATTTAGTGTCATTAAATCCATAATTCGACATTGATTTTAAATTTAAAAAAACAGGATAGAAACCATGGCAAATAAAATTCTGAGGAAAAATCAAAATGGGTTTACTTTGATAGAGTTGATGATTGTTGTTGCAATTATCGGAATCCTTGCAGCCATTGTCATTCCCAATTTTCAAAATTATCAATTTAAGGTAAAAACAGTTGAGGCAAAGTCGAACCTGGGTTCAATAAGAACTTTGGAAGAAGCCTATAGAACTGAAAATGATTCATATCTTGTGTGTGCGGCAAACCCTGTAGCAGTACCTGGAGCTTCAAAAGCTGTCTGGGGTTTTCCTGCAAATTTTATAACTATAGGGTTTGAACCTATAGGAATGGTTTATTATCAATATTCAGTCGCAGCAGGAATTGCGACTATTGCAACTACCTTTTTAACAACCGCAACTGGAGATCTTGATAGTACAGGTGCATTATCTCAAGGCATATTTACTCTTGATGAATCAGGGTTATTCCTTGATACCAATCCTGGTGTTTGGTAAAATAATATGTTTAAATAACAAATTTTAATAAAATTAATAGAGATTTATACTATAGGCTATAAAAGTAACCCAGTTATTTAATTATTTTTTTAATTTGGTATGATTTAGAGATTAACTCCATGGGGAAAAAAATATTATTTATTATCGTCCTGGTATTCTTCATTTCAGGTGTGTTTTTCTGCAGTCTAAATATGGATAAAAAATATCATCCTTTTACCATTGAGGATTTGCTTTATCTGCCATCAGGAAAATTTTTAAAAGGTGCTGCTCTTGGCTTTGATGAGATGGTAGCAGATCTTCTATGGATAAAAGCGTTGGCATATTTTGGGGGGCATACCACAACGGATCAAAACTATTTATGGATGAGTCATATCCTTGATATTGTCACCACCTTAGATCCTTTCTCCCAGTATCCCTATGAGTTTGGAGGAGTGATTCTTGCTACGGAAATAGGGGAGGTTGATAAAAGTAATTTATTGCTTAAAAAAGGGATGGAGAATGTATCAAAAACCCATGAAAGATACTGGTACCTTCCTTTTTTTACGGCTTTTAATTATATGTACTACAAGAAGGACTACAAGACAGCGGCAGACTATCTTAAGATGGCCTCAAAATTTCCTCAAAGCCCTGAGTATCTTCCCTTGCTTGTTTCGAGGCTGTATGCAGATGCAGATTCACCTGAAATAGCCATTGTTTTTCTTCGGGAAATGATAAACAGTACCCAAAGCCCGGAACTTAAAGAAAAATTGAAACTTCGTTTAAATGAAGTCATCAATCAAAATAATATTCAATTTCTTGAGGCTGCAAAGGATCAGTTTTTTTTAAAATATTATCGATATCCTGAAACCATTAACGAGATGTTTAAAAACGGATTGATTTTTTATGTGCCAGTGGATCCAAGGGGCGGGACCTATTATATTTCCAAAAAGGACCACGCCGTAGAAAACATAATAAAAACGCAAAAACTCAAAGTTCATATAGATAAAAAAAATAAAGTTAAAATTAACATGCAACCCCTGCGATAGGATTTAAGGATGGGATAATTGACAGATTCAATAGCCGTTAAAATAAAAGATTTGAAAAAAACATTTTCCAATGGCTGGGGAAAACGTTCCACCATTATTAAAAATCTGAATTTAGATATCATGGAAAATGAGATATTTGGTTATCTCGGGGCTAATGGGGCAGGGAAAACAACCACCTTTAAACTGATGCTGGGACTCATTATTCCGGATAAGGGGAATATTTTTTTTGGGGGGAAGCCCGCCTCTGACTATAAAAACAGATCTTTTCTGGGATATCTGCCTGAAACCCCCTATTTTTATTCTTATCTTACGGCTGGGGAGGCCCTTGATTTTTATGCCAGCCTGTTTGACATGAAAAAATCGCTAAAAAAATTGCGAGTTGAAGAGATGCTGCGTCTTGTAGGGCTTGATCATGTAAAAGATCTTCAATTGAGGAAATTTTCAAGGGGTATGCTCCAGCGTATTGGTATTGCCCAGGCAATGATCAATGATCCTAAACTATTGATTCTTGACGAACCCATGTCCGGACTTGATCCCATGGGAAGAAAAGATATGCGTGATATTATACTAAAATGCCGGGACCAGGGGAAGACCATTATTTTTTCATCCCATATCATATCGGATGTGGAACTGATATGTGACAGGGCCAGTATCCTTTCCAAAGGTAAATTGCAACAAGTCATTGAAATGGATGATCGCCAAGATAATAAAAACAGCACCTGGGAAATTATCTGCCGGGGAAAGGTTTTTGATCGGTCAACCATAAAAAAATATGGAAATATTAAGCATCGGGCTACCGGGAATCGACATATTCTTTCCACAGTAGATAAAATAGCTGCAAATTTGATAATGGAAGAAATTAAAAACCAGGATCTTGATTTGGTTTCATTTGGTTCAAGAAGAAAAAGTATTGAAGATATATATATAAAAAGTGTTGGTGTCGAGGGGAAAAAAAATGGGTAAAATAGTTGCCATTGCCTTGAATACATTCCGGGAGTCCATAAGAGATAGGATTTTTTACAGTCTGCTTTTTTTTGCCGTTGTTTTAATTCTTTTTTCCATGGTATTGAGTAACCTGACCATTGGAGACCCTTTAAAAATTGTTAAGGATTTCGGCCTAGGTTCCATATCCATTGTCGGGACCCTGATTGCAATCTTTGTCGGTATTGGAATGGTTTACAAAGAGATGGAAAAAAGAACCATATTTATCATTTTATCCAAGCCATTGGCCCGGTGGCAGTTTCTTATAGGGAAATATTGTGGTTTGAGCCTCACTATTCTGGTTGAGGTGGTGGTGATGTCAATTCTTTTATTTGTGTTATGTTTTTTGTATGTTCCCCAGATACCCTGGAACCTTTTGTATGCCATTATCCCTATTTTTTTTGAAATTTTGCTCATTCTTGCCGTTGCCTTTTTGTTTTCAACCTTTTCAACCGCTTTTCTAAGCGGTATGTTTACCTTGAGCATTTTTATCATCGGGCATTTTACCAGGGATTTGAAAAGCCTTGCTCAAACAACTGAAGATGTATTGTTTCAGACCCTTTCCAATGTCATTTATTATGTATTGCCAAACCTTGAGTATTTAAATTTTAAGACAAGAGTGGTCCATCATCTTAACATCAGTATTTCCGAAGTAATGCTTTCCCTTACCTATGCCATATTTTATACAATCGTTGTCTTGCTGATAGGCATCTTTATTTTTCAACGGCGGGATATCAATTGAAAATCGATTGATATCAGGTCAATGTTTGACGATATTTAATCACTTATTGTTAAATATCATTGATTTTTATCCCGATAGATATGATTTTTTTGTTGGAAATTTGTTCGCAAAACACCTGGTTGATTACATTCACCTTGCTTTTTTATAGTTTTTAACTATAATCGTATGTTGTAGCATCATTCTTGCTTTTTAACCTGGCAGAAACAATTAACTGAAAGAAATCCTAATGGTAAAATTTAAAAATTTAAAGGCCGGATTTACCATGATTGAACTGGTGATTGTAGTGGCAATTATTGGCATTGCAGCTGCCGTATCCTTCCCAGGTATGAGTGATATGGTGAAAGAATATAAACTTAGAAAAGCTTCAAGGGATATGGTATCTGCCTTACAAAACTTGAAACTGACTGCCATAAAGGAAAATACCACTACAAAAATTATCATTGATCCTGTTCTGGATACCTATCAGTCCTTTGTGGACCGTGATAATGATAATGTGGCAGATATTGGAGAAATATATCAAACAACGAATTTGGCTACGGATGGTTTGAACATATCCAGCAATTTCACCACGCCGAATAATGTATGTGGGTTTAACAGCAGGGGATTACCGTCCACCGGAATCGGGGGAACAATTACCATTACAAAAGATGTGACCCGGTCAAAACAAATTATTATCAATACTGCCGGAAATATCCGGGTGAATTGATCAGGTATCGGACATGGGATTATGAACAATAATAAAGGATTTACTTTGGTCGAGCTTTTAGTTGCCATGGCAATTACGGTGATTGTTGCGGCTACAGCCATATCATCTTTTACTGGGCAGCAGGAAGATCAGCTTTCTCAACAACAGATTGTGGAAATGCAGCAGAATATCCGAGGCGGCCTTTATATGATGACCCTGGAAATTCTGATGGCCGGATATGATCCCTATGTCCAGTATAATGCCGGGATAACCAATGCTGGCAACGGCAGTGTAGGCAATCCCCTTACATTCACCTTTGTTGCAGATAATGACGGTGATGACAATAACAACGACGGAACTGTGGATGAAAAAGGGGAATTAAAAACCATTTCTTTTCAACTTTATGATGCCTATGGCGATGGAGACCCTGATATTGGAATGGCTGTTGGCGGTGGAAATAACCAGGCCATAGCCGAGAATATCCAAAGTTTTTTACTTACATATCTTGATTTAAATGGGAATACGCTGGTGGCACCGGTTGCGGTTAGTAATATCCGGGCTGTACAGATAAATATTACAGCCATGGTAGATACAAATACCATTGATCATACAGCCAACAACACAACACGGTCAATTTCTTCCCTAGTTTATTGCAGGAACCTTAATCTATGAAAAGAACTAAATGTCAACCAAATAAGACTGAATTTTATAAGACAAGTTTATCAAGATTATCTGAACAGGGATTTACCTTGCTTGAGGTAATGGTGGCCTTGGCCATATTTGCAGTGGGGATTCTGGGAGTTGCAAGTATTCACATAAGTTCCATATCTGGAAATGATTTTGCCATGGAGCACACGGAATCCTTAATACTGGCAAAATCCAGAATAGATCGTTTAATGAGCTTTCCCTATAATAATGTGGTTACTTCAACTGAAATAATCAACGGGTATACTGTCACATGGACCGTTACCGCCGTAGATATCAACGCTGATAGTACAGATGATATAAAACAGGTTATCGTGACCGTACAGGATAGCGGCGGTAATATTCTGACGACATTAAATTTTTCCAAACCAAGTTTATAAGCGTACAAGACAGGAGGAAATTTTTAAGTGAATACACGCAATATTATAAATAATGAAGAGGGGTCTGCCATTATTTTGGCCGTGGTTTTATTATTGGTCGTGACCGTCATTGGTATTTCAGCCATCAATACAACCACCACTGAAATTAAAATTTATCAGAATGAAAAAATATATCAGAAAAATTTTTACCAGGCCGAAGCAAGTGCCTATGAAGCTGCCCAGCGTATTGAACAGGAGATAAATACTGACCAGTTGATTCCTGACATAAGCGGGTATGATTGGATGAACGATGATGTTATTGATGACACCGTTAATCTTTCGACACTGTCAGCTTCAGGAGATTGGACCGTATTTGGCTTTGCCAACAGTGGTTCAGGTGGTTATTCTGATCCTTCCCTTATTGATCCCAATACAGCTTCTTATTTTTCGATAGCTAAGGGGGTCAAAAGCGGTAACTCTTTGGATATCGGCTCCTCAAGACTATATTCCTTTGCAGCCTATGGGTTGTCAGAAATAAATAATGGAAAGGTTTTGATTGAGATCGGTTATTTAAGAAGATTTTAGAGGGAAATTGATCTTGCTAAACTATTTTTCATGAATAAATACATACAATATTTCAATGCAGCACCATTCTTGCAGGTGCAAAATTGTATATAAAATAGTGAAGCCAGGATAGTTTAGAGACTAAGCAAACTTAGGAGGCGTTATGAAGGGCAGTGAAAATAAAAATTTAACCCAATGCAATGCCGGATTTTTTCCGGTCTCACTTTTTCTTGCCGGTCTGTTTCTTCTGTTTCTCCTTGAAAGTGTTTGGGCCGCATGTATTGATGACATCAGTAACGTACCCATGGTAACAAAGGTTCAGTCCGCCCCTGCAAATGTCATGTTTGTGCTGGATAATTCAGGCAGTATGGACTGGGAATTCATGACTTCTGAAAATGATGGAATTTATAAAAGCGAATATTATTTGTATCCGGATTCAGCCTTTATTAACGGGCAGGACAGGGCATACGACTCCAGTAGAATACTTGATTCCACTAAACAAAGAGAATGGAAATCCCAGTGGGCCGGATATAACAAAATTTTTTATGACCCCAATGCCCTTTATTCCCCCTGGCCTAAAAAAAGCGATGCCGATACTGCCCAGCCCTGGTCCAATCCCAATAACACCCTGGCCACAGATTCTAAATTTAATATGACCGGGGAATATTTTTCAATCGCTGGAGGCGGGGTTGTTGAGGTGATTGTGGATAACAGGGATGCTGGATTTAGTCTAAGCCAAGTTGCTGCCTGGAACACGGCATCTAATAACGGATATCCCCATTATGACAGTGACTATTACTTTACCTCCGCAAGTTTTGACCATAACAATGACTGGGCCTCATGGACACCCGGCTTGCCAGGTGCTGGAGATTATAAGGTGGCAGTCTGGTGGACCCATAATGACAACCGGGATACAAGCGTTTATTATGAAGTTAATCACAATGATGCCACTAGTGGGCTTGGTCCCTATAATATGCAGAATGACGGCGGGCAATGGAATGACATAGGTACCTTTTATTTTAAGGCAGACGGAACTGAATCTGTAAAACTGACTCCTGACATAAGCGGCCAAAGCCGGTACAGTGCCGATGCCGTTAAATTTTATATCGAGTCCGATGATATCAGCATTAAAAATGCCCACTATTTTGTTATTAATGATCTGAACAAAAACGGCACAAAAGATGCCGGTGAAGATATATTTCTGGTCAATTTTGTAAGCGGTGTCCGCGCTTATTACCTTTTTGATGATGATAACACGGATGACAGGGTTGATGATGGTGAACTGTATCTCAAGACAGGGGTGGATATTCCCGCCGGGGTTAAAGCCAGTATATACGATGACGACGGTGTTTTTGAGAGGTTTGCCACCGATGCCGAAGATCTACAGAATTTTGCCAACTGGTTTTCTTTTTACAGAAAAAGGGAGTTAACTGCCAAGGCTGCTGTGGCCGGAGCCATTCACAAACTTGACTGGGTCTATGTCGGATTTTACTCAATCAATGCCGGCCTTCGCCAGGAAGTACTCCCCATCGAGGTGGAGACGGCAGATCCCGGAGAGAGCACAGAGATTGTTGTGGATAACAAGGATTCAGGATATATAGAAACCGGACTCTGGAAAGAATCCAGCGCAGGTAGTGAATACAGCGGCAGCTCAAGATACACCAAGGAAAACGGCGGATATGCCACCTTTACCCCGGATTTGCCATCCGATGATACCTATAAGGTCTATGTCTGGTATACGAAAGCAGGTACCAGGGATACCAATGCCAAGTATACTGTTCACCATGCCAATGGTGACTTTGAAAAACGTATTGATCAACAGAAAAATTATGGAGACTGGGTTGAGCTTGGCGAGTTTACCTTTACAAACGGCACCTCAGGTTATGTCAGGGTAACCAGGGACAATTTGAGCACTGGAACCAGCACCAGCGCCGATGCGGTCAAGTTTGTAATAACCTCGGCAGGGGCAAGTTCCATAAAAGATGAAAGTGATACACTTTTATCCCTCCTTTATGATATGGATTCCAGTGGGAATACCCCCCTGAGGACAGCCCTTAATAATGTGGGGCGTTATTTTCACAAAGATGACGGCAACAACGGCAACCTGGGGGATTCCCCCTTTGCCCTTGAAGCTGACGGCGGTGCCTGCCAGCAGGCCTTTGCCATCGTCATGACCGACGGGTTCTGGAACGGTGCCAGTCCCGGGGTGGACCACCAGGACCAAAATACCTCCAATGTGTTTGACGGCCCACCCTGGGCAGATGATTACTCAAACACATTGGCAGATGTTGCCATGAAATATTACAAAAATGATCTGGCCAACACTCTGGATGATGTGGTTCCCACCAACTCATGTGACAAGGCAAACCACCAGCATATGGTCACCTATGGGGTTTCCTTTGGAGTGACAGGAACTCTGGATTCCAGTGATTATGATCCATGTCTCCTGGACGGAAGCGCACCTCCCTGGCCCAGTCCAGAGGACGGTGACCAGGAAAAAATAGATGACCTTTTCCATGCCACTGTTAACGGCAGGGGGCTTTTCTTCAGTGCCGCCAATCCCCAGGAGCTTGTCCAGTCCCTGGTGGATGTTACCGCCAACATTGCATCCAGAATTTCCTCTGGTGCCTCGGTTTCCGTGAATGGAGAGGAGCTGAATTCAGGCACTACCCTTTATCAGGCCAGCTATAGTTCCGATACCTGGACCGGAGATGTGACAGCTTTTCCCGTTGATCCCGATACAGGAGAAATTAAAAAAGAAGCAGGTGATGTGCTCTGGCATGCCTCGGACCAGCTCCAGCTGCTTGCTCCGGCAGACAGAAACATTGTTACCTATGACCCTGTTACCGGTACTGCCATTGAATTTGCCTATGCTAATTTAAATGCGGATCAGAAAACCGCAGTTAATTCAGATGAAAAAGTAGTTCGTTATGTCAGGGGAGAGGAGATTACAGATTTCAGGTCCAGAAATAAAAAATTGTCTGATATCATTCACTCAGCTCCTCTGCTAATGGGGGACACCATTTATGCCGGCGGCAACGACGGGATGCTCCATGCCTTTAATGCAACAACCGGTCAGGAACGGTTTGCCTATATCCCTGATTTAGTCATGCACAACTATAAAAATATTGATGACCCGGGAAAAAGTTTTTACGCCCCTGGCTATGAACACCGTTTCTTTGTGGATTTAACCCCGGCTGCGCGGAAGAACGTGGACCTGGACAAGGATAATCTGGATACCAGGTATATCTATCTTGTGGGCGGGCTTGGCAAGGGGGGCAAGGGATATTATTGTCTTGATATTACCCAAGCCGATGAAAAAGCATATACATCTGATGTGGATGAAATAAAGGCCATGGTTAAATGGGAATATCCCCAGGCTAGTACTCCCCAGGCAGAGATCGATGACCTGGGCTATTCTTTCAGCATGCCGATTATTGTCAGATCCAATATACCAGCCGTTGAATCCACTGTTGACAATCCCAAATACAAATGGGTGATTATTTTTGGTAACGGGTATGGCAGTAATAATGGCAGTAGCCTGCTTTATATTCTGGATCTTGACGGCACACTGATCAGAAAAATTGATACAGGTGTTTTAGGATGCAACGGGCTTTCAACACCCTCTGTCATTGATGTTGATAATGATACCCGGGCAGATTACGCCTATGCCGGAGACCTGAAGGGCAATTTATGGAAATTTGATTTGACAAATCCGGATCCGGCTAATTGGGAGGTTGCCCATAAAAATGCCACCTTCCCAACGCCTTTTTTTTCCGTTCCTGGAAAAACTATTACATCAAAGCCTGATGTAATGCGGCATTGTGAATTTAACGAGATTAATGCGGACTTAAATTGTAACAACAAACATACCACCGGATATATGATCATGTTTGGAACAGGGAAATATCTAAACGAAGATGACAGAATTTCCACAGCCAGTGAATATGTTTTTGGATTATGGGATTACGGAGATGACGAAGATGATGCTGAATACCTGGGCACCTTTGATAAAATGGCTTCTCCCCAACTTTCCAATTTGAATTCGGGTATCACCCTGTTGGAGCAGATCGTAGAAGCAAGCGGAATTTACAATGGTGCCTATCTCAGGGTTTTGAGTGAAAATACGCCTGTATGGAAGACCAAATGCGATTCAGCAAATGACCAACAGGCAGATCCTGATCCTGATGCTTCTGCCAATGCCGGGTGGTTTTTTGAATTAACAGGTGGGGAAAGAATAATTAAAGATGTTATTATCCGGGATAAAAAATTGATTTATCTGACCTTTACCCCGGATGCATCACCTTGTTCCGGTGGTGGAAGTTCCATTATCCATGAAGTTAATGCCTGTACGGGAGGGCGGTTGAGCAGCGCTCAGTTTGATATCAACAATGACAGTAAAATCACCGATGCAGATTTGATTGAAATCGAAATAACGGAACAGGACGGAACTAAAAAGAAAATAATGGTACCGCCCACCGGGAAAGAACGACCCGGACTGCTGCATATTCCGGTTTTTATCCGTTTTCCTGACAGACCGGTTGAAATGAAGATATTTTCGACCTCTGCCTCCACCACGGAAACTCTATTTGAAGTTGCAGAACCCCGGGGGTTGTTTTATTGGATATCCCATTAATTATTAAAAAGGTGGATTATGAAAAAAATATTTAAAACCTGTGTATTATTGATCTTGTTGCTGCCGATTCATTTATATGCCGATGAAGGTACCCTGCTTGATATTAAGCAGATTCCCCAGGTCGATTTTAAGAATGCAAGGACAGGACCATCAATTGGTGAATATAACGGAAAAGGACAGATTAATGCTGTTTTTCCTGACAGGATTGTTGTTAACGATTCAAATCTCCATTTATCTTCCAACCCCAAATTGAGCACAATAAATGGTAATAAATACAGGGGGCAGCTCAAACAAGGAATGAATATTTATTATTTTTTGGATAAAAACAAGGCGGTTTCGAAAGTAGTTGTTGATACAGACAAATAAACCAATCCCATAGACCAATCAGGAGGGAGTAAAAAATTGCGACTCTTTTTTCCAGCCATCATTTTGATAATGGCCTTTTTTTTATCGATACCTGTCCATGCAGAGTTTTACAGGTTTAAAGATCAGAACGGGGTCACGATTTTTACAGATGATCTGTCTCTGGTGCCCGAAGACCAGAGACCCGGTATTAAGGTTTATGAATCCACAATTTCTCAGCCTGACAAAAAAAAGGTTGAAAAATCAGCTATAGTGGCTGATTCCAAAGCAAATGTGTTGGAAAAACAAAAGGAATGGTTGATTCATGAACAGAATATGTTAAACCGGGAAAGTGATGAACTCAATTTATTAAAAAACACCGTCATTACACCGGAAGAACAAGAAATATACAATAATAAAGTTCAATTGCTGAATAAAAGGATTGACACTTATAAGGAAAAGCTTGCCAGATTTACAGGGGTTGCTGACTGAACAAATGCTTGATTTCAATTGGTTATTTTTTGGGTCGAAAAGTTTTTAAATTACAGGGAGAATAATCCATTTTATCCGGAATAACCCCTCGTACACCTCCCCTGGGATGAGGAGTGTCATTTTTTCTTCTGGGAATTAAATGAATATGGGTGTGAAAGATTGTCTGGCCGGCTGTTTCAC